>JAJLJT010000062.1:0-14315 GCA_033844555.1 Alphaproteobacteria bacterium
TCGCTGAAGATCGACGCGGTCGTCTCCGGGATGGGCTGCTGAGGCTCGTGCACTCCCGCCGTGTTGCGGGTGAGCGCGATTGCCGAAGCCGCCGGGGTCCCCACGGTCGCTCTCTGCTGCGAAGGTTTCATCGGCCAGGCCAGGACGACGTCCGTGGGCCTCGGGTTCCCGAATCTGCCCGTCGCCATGGTGCCGGGCCACGTGGACGTGCAGTCCGACGAGCAGCTTCAGGCGAATATTCGGAACGTGACCGTAGACCAGATCGTCGAGTGCCTGACCGGCGCGGTGGCCGAGGTCGCTGAAACTCACGAACCGGAACCGGAGGAGATCGTCTTTTCCGGAAGCTTCGAGGAGGTGAACCGGCTGTTCGTCGAGAACCGCTGGTCCGACGGCCTGCCGATCGTGCCGCCGACGCACGAGAAGATCGCGGAATTCCTGGCCTTCACCGACCTGCCGAAGGACCATGTGTTCGGCAAGCTGCTGCCGGACAACCGGCTCGCAACGGTGTGGAACGTCGCCGTCAACGGCGTGATGGCGGGCTGCCGGCCGGAATACATGCCGATCCTCTGCGCACTCGCGGAAGGGATGGCCGATCCGGACTACGGCAACGAGCATTCGGGCAACACCCCGGGTGCGGAAACGCTGATCGTCCTCAACGGTCCGCTGATCCGCACGCTCGACTTCAATTTCGAGCAGGGCGCGCTGCGCGACGGCTTCCAGCCGAACACAAGCATCGGCCGGTTCTGGCGGCTCTATCTCCGCAACGTCGCGGGCTTCCTGCTGCACGAGACCGACAAGGGCACGTTCGGCAACACATGGCGCGTTGTGCTGGCGGAGAACGAGGCGCGGCTGCACGACATCGGCTGGCCCTCCATCGCGGAGGACGCGGGCGTTCCGCGCGAGGACAGCGCGGTTACCATCTCGCGCTTCACGGGCGGGAACGTGATCGCCTCTGTCTTCGGCACGACTGCGGAGCAGTGCCTGCCCTATCTCGCCAACGCGCTGGCGACGCATACGACGTGGGAGCTGATCTTCACGGTCGGCATGGCCAAGGGCACCTACCGGCCCCTGCTCGTGCTCTCGCCGCTGATCGCCGAGACCATCGCCAAGTCCGGCTTCAGCAAGGAGGACGTGCAGGACTGGCTCTACGAGCATGCGCGCATCCCGGCCAGCCGGTTCGAGGACTATATCTGGCGCTGGACCAACCTGGTGCCGGGCAAGCGGACGCTCGACGACCAGGTGCGGCTCGGCAAGGCGCCCAAGGTGTTCGCGGGCAAGGATCCCGACCGCCTCGTGCCCATCGTGACGAAGCCGGAGCATTTCATGATCGCGGTCGCGGGCGACCCGATGCGGTCGAACTGCTACGTCTTCACGCACAACGGCATGCTGGGCTTCCCGGTGACCAAGAAGGTCGCCCTGCCGAAGGACTGGGAGTCGAAACTCGAGGAGCAGGGCTGACGCCCTGGCAGGCATGGGAGAGACGGGCGCGCCGGTCTGGGTCGTCATCCCCGCCGGGCAGCAGGCATCCGGCGGCTGGATCGACGACACGCTGAAGGCGCGCGCGGAAGAGCGCGGCATGATGGCGGCCGCGCCGCTGACCGGCGACTTCCCGCGCCAGCGCGTCGAGGCGGTTGCAGGCGGCGACCCGGAGACGCGCGTCCGCGATCTCTTCGAGCGGCGCGGCTGGACCGACGGCCTGCCCGTCGTCGCGCCGACCACCGCACGCGTGCGCCGCATGATCGCCGGAGGGCATCTGTCCGCCAACGAGGTGCTGGGCGCGGTGGAGCCGCTGAAAGGCCTCGCTACCGTCGAGAAGGTGGCGGCGAACGCCGTCATGGCCGGGTGCAAGCCCGCCTATTTCCCGGTCGTGCTCGCCGCCGTGGAGGCCCTGCTCGACCCGGAGTTCAACCTGAACGGCGTGCAGACCACGGACGAGAACGTGGCGCCCCTGCTGATCGTCTCCGGCCCGGTCACGGAGCGGATCGGGCTCAATGCGAGCTTCGGCGCGCTGGGGCCCGGCTGGGCGGCCAACGCGACCATCGGGCGGGCGCTGAGGCTCGTCATGCTGAACCTCGGCGGGGGACGCGCGGGGCTTGTCTCCTTCGCGGGCCTCGGCCAGGCCGGGCGCTACACGCTCTGCCTCGCGGAGAACGCCGCCCAGTCGCCCTGGGCGCCGATCCATACCGAGGCCGGCCTGCCCGCGGAGGCGAGCGCCGTGACGCTGACCCGCGCCGAGACGGTCGTCAACGTCACCGGCGGGCTGGAGGAGATCGCGACCGTCATGGGCACCGCGGTCTCCGCCTTCCAGATCATGTGGAGCGGCCGCCCGACCGTGATCCTCGCCCCCGCCACCGCGGCGGAACTTGCCGCCAGGGGCATGAGCAAGGACGACGTGCGCGCCTGGCTGCACGCGCATGGCCGCTGGCCCGCCGACAGCTGGGAGCGGTCGTGGTTCAAGTCCGGCCTCGTCGCGGAAGGACGCTGGAAGGACTGGGTGCTGGAGGGCGCGGCGCAAGGCGCGATCCCGGCGACAAAGGCGCCGGAGGACATCGTGATCGTCGTGGCGGGGGGCGACGTGCCGATCCCGCAGCACGCCTATTGCCCGTCCTGGGGCTCCCCGCCCGCGCGGATCACCCGGGAGGTCCGGGTGCCGCGGGGGGGCTGAAGGCCCGTCCGGGACGGGCCCGCCCGCGCTCAGCGCTTCGGCAGTTCCACGATGGCGGAACCGATCGCCGACAGCTCGCCGTCCTGCTGCACGGCGCGCTGCGAGATCTCGACGAGGTGGCGGCCGTCCTCGACGAACTTCCGCGTCACCTGGCCGTCGATCAGGATGATGTCGCCTTCCGGATTGTGACGGCGCACCTGGCACTTGGCGCGCTTCAGGAAGCCGTCGTCGCCCATCCAGTTGGTGACGTGGTGGGTCAGCCACGAAGCCCGCTCCGGCCCGTAGTCATAGGCGCCGGGCGCGCCGACCATCAGGGCGAACTCCTCCTCCCAGTGCACGCGCTCCGGGCAGTCGGGGATGCCGAAGCGGTTCTTGATGCCCGCCGAGGGATGCTTCTGCTGAAGCTGCCAGGCGAGCTTGTTGGCGCGGATGTAGAGGCCGCCCCAGCCTTGCGCATAGGCGATGAAGCCCGTGACCGTCATCGGCCCCTTGAGCATGGTGGGCAGGTCCTCGCCCTCGCGCACGTCGTCCCAGTAGCGGGTCTCCGCGCCGCGGACGGTCTCGTTCGCGTAATGCTCGTTGTAGGCGTCGAGTTCTTCCTGCGTGTAGACCCGCGGCTCGCGCGCCTTCACCTCGGTGTACTTCGTGCCTTTCTCGCGCGCGCTGTCGCGGTCGGTGCGGAAGCACCAGCTGTCGGCTTCGGCCAGCATGTCGCCGGTCTTCGCGTCGTAGAAATCGACGTGGTAGATCTGCTGGATCGCGCGGCCGGCAAAGCGGGTGTCGTGCTCGATCAGGTCCTTGAGATAGGCCTCGGTCGCAACTTCCGTGTTGCGCGCAACGGGCTTCTTCCAGTGCCAGTCGGACCCCGACCACATGGCGTGCACGCCCGGCAGGCCGCCGACATAGCCGCTGATGATGCGCGAGGTGGCGAACAGGAAGCTCGGCAGCGCGATCACGTCGCCGAACTTCGTGCCCTTCGCGTAGGACGGGTCGCACCACAGCGGATTGTCGTCGCCGATTCCGTGGGCGTAGTGCCGGATGTTGTCGCGGGTCGCCTCGTAGCACCACGGCTCGACCGTGTTCTGGATCTTCACCCCGATCCGTTCGCGCAGCGCATCGAGCGCCTCCGGCGTGATCTTGGGAAACCGCTTGGTCATCTCGTTCATTCGTTCCTCCTGTGTCGCGCGGGTCTGGCTCAGACCGCGCCTTCTCTTTCGGCGTGCGCACGGTCGCGCAGGACCTTGCGGTTGACCTTGCCCGCCGGCGTCTTCGGCAGCGACGCGACGAATTCCACCTGGCGGGGGTATTCGTGGCGGCTGAGCTTGCTGCGCACGAGATCCTGGATCTCTTCCGCCAGCCCTTCGTGGGCCTTGCCCTTGAGCACGACGAACGCCTTGACCACCTGGCCGCGGGTTTCGTCCGGAACGCCGATGGCCGCACATTCCGCGACGTCCGCGTGGCGCAGGATCGCGTCCTCGATCTCCACCGCGCTCATGGTCCAGCCGGCCGAGATGATCACATCGTCGGCCCGGCCCGCATGGTAGAAGAAGCCATCCTCGTCGATCCGGCCCAGGTCCTTGGTCGGGAACCAGCCATCGCGCTTGCGCACCATCAGCTCGCCGATCTCGCCCGGCGCGGCGCGCGTGCCGTCGGCGCGGTGCACCTCGACCTCGACGCCCGGAACCGCCTTGCCGAGCGCGCCCTCGCGCACCTCGAGATCCGGCGCGCCGGGATAGTTGGCGATGATGACGCCGATCTCGGTCGTGCCGTACATGGAGCAGACCTTGGTACCGAACAGCCGTTCCACGTACTGCGCGGTCTCGGTGTCGATGGGCTCGCCCGTGAAGCTCAGCTTCTCGATGGCATAGGTGAAGCGCTCCGCCTCGCCGGAATTGCGCATCATGCGGTAGTGCGTCGCCGCCGCCGAAAGGTTCGTGATCCGGAAGTCCTGCAGCGCCTTCAGAAGCCGCACGGCATCGAACCGCCCCGAGAACGTGCCCGTCGAGATGCCGAGCGCGAGCGGCGACAGCGTGCCGTGCCACAGCCCGTGCCCCCAGGCGGGGGACGAGGGGCAGAAGAAGCGGTCGCCGGGGCGCACGCCCGTGGCATAGAGCGCCGCGACCATGAGCGTGACGAGCGAGCGGTGGGTGTGGCGCACCGCCGCGGGAAGGAGCCGCGTGGTGCCGGAGGTGTATTGCAGGACCGCGAGGTCGTCGCCGGCCGTATCCCAGTCGAAGGTCGCGGGCAGGCCCGAAAGCCCGTCCAGGAACGCCTCGTCCAGGACGGTCACATTCTGCGCCCCGCCCTCGCGCGCTTCCTCCGCCTTCTCGGCATTGGTGAGAAAGACCTTGGGCGCACAGTCCTCGACCCGCAGGCGGATGCCGTCGGGGCCGAACAGGGTGAACATCGGCACCGCGACCGCGCCGGCCTTCATCACGCCGAACAGCGCGCAATAGAACGGCAGCGAGGGTTCCAGCATGACCGCGACGCGGTCGCCCTTGCCGACCCCCATCGCGACGAGATGATGGGCAAGCTGAGAGGAGCGCCGCGCCAGCCCCGCAAAGGTCACGATCTCATCGCGCCCGTCGGCGTGCGCGACGCGCAGCGCGACCGCGTCCCCGTCCACGTGCCGGTCGATACACTCGTGCGTGATGTTGAAGCGGTCGCGGTCGCCGTCGAACAGCGCCCAGAGCGCCTGCTTCGAAAAGTGCTTCTGCGCGTCCGCGTAAGACGTGAAATCCGTCAAGCGCGCCATGGTGCGAGCCTGCCTTTCCCGTTCGTTCCCTCATACCCCGGTTTCGCCCCGGGGCTACCTTGTCCCAACGATACGAATTTCGGCAATTCATTGTCAATGCGCTTATTTTATTGTCTATATACAATGATTCCCGCATTGCGAAAGCCGAGCCCCTTCCGTCATGTCTTGTCTGTGGAAACCGCAAGTTGTCAGGACAAAATGGCGTGCTAGCCTGACCGCAGGCATCGATACGCCTCAACCAACACGCACGGCGCACGCATCGCCGCAGAGACATCGGGGAGAGAGACAGCAATGGACGTGAGAGACGCCTGGATCTGCGAGCCCGTGCGCACGCCTGTGGGCCGCTTCGGCGGCGTGTTCAGGGACGTGCCCGTCCAGCATCTCGCCGCCACGGTGCTTCGGGGCCTCATGGAGAAGTCGGGCCTGCCGGGAGAGGCGGTGGAGGACGTGCTGTTCGCCCAATGCTACTCCACGATGGATGCGCCCGCGCTCGGCCGCGTGGCGGCCCTCGACGCGGGACTTCCGATCGAGACCGGGGGGTTGCAGCTGGACCGGCGCTGCGGGTCCGGCCTGCAGGCGATCATCTATGCCTCGATGCAGGTGGCGACGGGCGCGAGCGACGTCGTGATCGCGGGCGGCGCGGAGTCCATGAGCCGGGCGCCCTTCTTCACGACCGAAGGCCGCTGGGGCTTCGCGGGCGGTCCGGGCCAGCTCTACCACGACTCCCTTGTGCGCGGCCGCCTGACCGCGGGCGGCGAGAACTATCCCGTCCCCGGCGGCATGCTGGAAACGGCGGAGAACCTGCGGCGCGACTATTCCATCCCGCGCGAGGAACAGGACCGCTTCGCCGCGGAATCGCAACGCCGCGCGGTCGCCGCGCAGGAGGCCGGCCTCTTCGACGACGAGATCGTGCCCGTCGAGGTGAAGGGCCGGAAGGGCAGCGTCACCGTGACGAAGGACGAGCATCCGCGCCCCGGCACGACGGTCGAGCAGCTTGCGGGCCTCACGCCGGTGCGCATCAAGGCCGACCCCGAAGCGACCGTCACCGCGGGCAACGCGAGCGGGCAGAACGACGGCGCCTCGGCCTGCATCGTGGCCACGACGGAGATGGTGGAGAAGTACGGCCTGCGCCCCTTCGGGCGGCTGAAGACCTGGGCGGTTGCGGGCGTGCAGCCAAACCGCATGGGGATCGGCCCGGTTCCGGCCACGGCGCGCGCGCTGGAGCGTGCGGGCCTCGCGCTCAAGGACATCGACCTGATCGAGCTGAACGAGGCGTTCGCGGCGCAGGTGCTGGCCTGCACGCGCGAATGGACGTTCGCCGAGAGCGATTTCGACCGCATGAACGTGAACGGCTCGGGCATCTCGCTCGGCCATCCGGTCGGCGCGACGGGCGGGCGGATCCTGGCGACAATGCTGCACGAGATGCGCCGGCGCGATGCGAAGCTGGGGCTCGAGACCATGTGCATCGGCGGCGGACAGGGCCTTGCCGCCGTGTTCGAGGCCGCCCCGGCCCGATAGACGGCTTCAGCGGCGTTTTCCACGCCCCCCGTGGACAGGAGTGGCCGATGAGCGACCTGGTCAATCAGGAGATCGTGTGGACGCCGTCGCCGGAGACGGCGGCCGCCAGCAATCTCGGCCGCTTCATGGCCGCGCACGGGATCGCGGATTTCGACGCACTGGTCGCGCGCGCGGACGCCGATCCCGAATGGTGGTGGGCCGCGATTGCCGGGCGCATCTCCTTCATGCGGCCCTACGACAAGGTGCTGGATACCTCGCGCGGGATCGAATTCGCCGACTGGTTCGTGGGCGGCACGACGAACATCGTGGCAAACTCGCTGGACCGGCACAGGGGCACGCCGGTGTGGACGTCGCCCGCGATCCTTGGGGTATCGGAGGCGGGCGAGACGCGCGTCTGGACCTATGAGGAGCTTTCGCGGGAGGTCTCCCGCCTCGCGGCGGGGCTCTCCGCCCTCGGGGTGCGGCAGGGCGAGGTGGTCGCCGTCTACATGCCCAATGTCAACGAGGCCATCGCGGGGCTGCTCGCCATCGCGAAGATCGGGGCGGTGGCGATGCCGCTCTTTTCCGGCTTCGGAGTCGAGGCGGTCGTGACGCGCCTCAAGGCTGGCGGGGCCGCCGCGGTCCTGACCGTGGACACGGCCACGCGCCGGGGCCGGACCGCGCCGATGAAGGAGGTGATCGACACGGCCGCGGCGCAGGTACCGGGCCTCCGCCACGTGGTCTGCCTCGCCAGCGGCGATGCGCCCGCCACCGGCCATCACCGCGATGTCGACTGGCGGGCCTTGTGCGCGGAACAGCCGGAGGATTTCCCGACCGCGGAACTGCCCGCGCACGCCCCTGCGCTGCTCATGTACACCTCGGGCACGAGCGGCAGTCCCAAGGGCACGGTGCACACGCACGCAGGCTTTGCCGCCAAGCTGTCGCTCGACATGGGCCTGATGATGGACATGCGGGCCGAGGACACGGTCGTCTGGTTCTCCGATATGGGCTGGCTCGTGGGACCGCTGCTCGCGTTCGGCGTGACCCAGATCGGGGCCTCCTTCGTGCTGGCGGACGGCGCGCCCAACTATCCCGACGCGGCCCGCATGTGGCGGCTGATCGCCGAGAACCGCGCCACGATCCTCGGCCTCGCGCCCACGACGATCCGCGGCTTCATGCACGCCGGCGGAACCGGCGGCCACGACATCTCGTCGCTCAGGCTCTGCGTCTCCACGGGCGAGGCATGGACGCCCGACGCCTGGTGGTGGACCTTCGACAATGTGCTCGGGCGCAAGGGACCGATCATCAACTACACCGGCGGGACGGAGATCGGCGGCGGCATCCTGTCGGGCTCCGTCGTCCGCCCGATGAAGCCCTGCGCCTTCTCCGGCCCCATTCCCGGCATGGGCGCAGACATCGTCGACATGGAGGGAAATCCCGTGCCGCCCGGCACGCTCGGCGAACTTGTCCTGCGCAAGCCCTCCGTCGGCCTGACCCGCAGCCTGTGGCACGACGAGGAGCGCTATCTCGACAGCTACTGGCGCGACATCCCGGGCGTCTGGAGACAGGGAGACTGGGCGATCCGCGACGGGGAGGGGTTCTGGTACGTGCTGGGCCGCTCGGACGACACGCTGAAGATCGCGGGCAAGCGCACCGGCCCCGCCGAGATCGAGGCCTTGCTGAACGCGACCGGCACGGTGCTGGAGGCCGCCGCCATCGGCATGCCCGACCCGATCAAGGGCGAGGCGGTCGGCTGCGTCGTCGTCCTGCGCGAGGGCGTCGCCGCCAACGACGACACCGCCGCGCAGCTGTCGCGCGCGGTTGTGGAGGGCCTCGGCCATCCCTACAAGCCCGCGTTCGTGGCCTTCGTCGCGGACCTGCCGAAGACGCGGAACATGAAGGTCATGCGCCGCCTGGTGAAGGCCGTGTTCCTCGGCAAGCCGCTGGGCGACACGTCGTCGCTGGTGAACCCGGAGGCGCTGGAGGGACTGAGCGCCGCGGCCAAGCGGTTGGGGGTGGGCGCGAACGCAGGCTGAGCGGCACACACTTCGAACACGGACAGGAAGGAAACCGGGATGGACACGCTTGGATACCGCTGCAAGTTTGGCGTGATGACGCCGTCGACCAACACGGTGGTGCAGCCGGAATACGACGACATGCGCTTTCCGGGCGTGACCAATCACATCTCGCGGATGCACATTCCCGACGATCCTGTGAAGAACGACGACGACTTCAACGAGCTGATCCGGCGGATCGACATCGCGCTGGAGGAATCGCTCGACCGCGTGATGACCTGCCGGCCGGACTGGCTGATCCTCGGCATCTCGGCGGAGAGCATCTGGGGCGGCGGACTGGAACCTGCGCGCCGGATCGCCGAACGCATCCGCGCGCGCGCCGGCGACATCGGCGTGACACAGGCCGCCGACGCCCTGCCCGCGGCCCTCAAGGCGCTGGGCGTGCGCAAGTCCATCGCGCTGCTGACCCCCTACCATCCTGTGGCGGAAGGGCATCTGAAGGAGTTCATCGAGGCGATCGGCTACTCCCTCGTCCGCTCCCGGCACCTCGAATGCAAGGGACCGGTCGAGATCGCCTTCGTGCCGGAGAAGGAGCTGTTCGACGCCGCAGAGGCGCTGGACGGCGACGACGTCGACGCCATCGTGCAGTTCGGCGCCAACCTGCCGATGGGGCGGGTTGCGGCGCAACTGGAACCCCGCCTCGGCAAGCCGGTGATCGCGATCAACACCGCGACCTACTGGCACGCGCTGCGCAGCATGGGGATCAAGGACCAGAAGGGCGGCCACGGCATGTTGCTGGAGCGGCACTAGGCTGCCGCCCCGCCTTCAGGCGACCAGCTTGCGCTCCCGCGCGAAGGGGCTGAGGCCGAGCCATTGCTGCATCGTGTCCGCGACGTCGCGCCGCCCGTCGAAGGCGATGCGCGCGTCCGCCTTTCCGACGGTGGTCAGCCCCATCCAGATCGCGGTCATGGTGCGAAGGTCGGTGGTGACGTAAAGGTCGACCTCGAAACCGGGATCTGTCGAGCACAGGTCCACCTCGCCCGTGGGATCGACGACCAGCCACCAGAACCGCTTGGCCGACGGCAGTTCCGGGTAGCAGAACTGCACCACCGTGCGTCCGGCGGGGAGCGGCGAGGGATCCAGATTGCGCCGCATGTCCCACATCAGCAGCGAGGGGTCGAGGTTTTCGAGCGTCAGATCCGATTCAACCCACTTCTGCCCCCAGATGCCGAATGCCTCGACCACCGGCATGAGATCGCGGCCCGAGTCCGTGAGCAGGTACTCATAGACGCCGGGCTCTCCCCGCACGGGGCTGCGATGCACGATACCGGCTGCCTCCAGCTCGCGCAGGCGCTGCGACAACAGGGTCGGCGACATCCGCGGGACGCCGCGCTTGAGATCGTTGAACCGCGTCGATCCGGCCACGAGTTCGCGCACCAGAACCATGGTCCAGCGCCGGCAGAGTATCTCCGCCGCCATCGCTACCGGACAGAATTGCCTGTATCCGCCACCTGTCATTGTCGGACCTCCCAATTCTTTTCCGGGTTTTATTGAAAAACAGAATATCACAACTCCTCCAGTACAGGAACTGTACCTCCCGGTACATTTCCGGCACTGGCCGCCAGGCGTCTCGCCCGGCGACACTCCCCGGGTCGGGACGCCCCCGGCGACACGAAGCCCCGCACCGTGCCGGCCAGCCGGGCGGCGGGCTTCCGGAAAAGGGAGACAACGGCAATGACGGTAGAAGTGAAGGGTCTCGACGGCCAGACGCGCACCTTCGGCGACGAGGAGATCGGCACGCTCGACGCGGCGTTGCGTGGCGCCGTGTCCCGGCCGGGCGCCCCCGGGTACGACGACGCGCGATCCATCTGGAACGGCATGGTCGACCGCAAGCCGGGACTTGTTGTCCACGCCCTGGGCACCAGCGACATCCGCGCCGCGGTGAACTTCGCGCGAGAGAACGGACTGCTGATGACCGTGCGTTCGGGCGGGCACCAGATTGCAGGACATGCGGTCGCCGACGATGCGCTGCTGCTCGACCTGTCGCAGATGCGCGCCGTCCACGTCGATCCGGCAGCGCGCACGGCGCGGGTCCAGCCCGGCTGCCTGCTGTCCGACGTCGACCGGGAGACGCAGGAGCACGCCCTCGCCCTGCCGGTCGGCATCAACTCCACGACCGGCATCGCCGGCCTCACGCTCGGCGGCGGGTTCGGCTGGATCACGCGGAAGTACGGCATGACCATCGACAATCTCGTGTCCGCCGAAGTGGTCACGGCAGACGGCGACATTCGCACGGCGAGCGCGCAGGAGCATCCCGATCTCTTCTGGGCGATCCGCGGCGGCGGCGGGAACTTCGGGGTCGTGTCGTCCTTCGAGTTCCGGCTGCACCCGGTCGGGCCGCAGGTGATGTCCGGCCTGGTCGTGCATCCGCTGGAGGACGCGCCCGGCCTGCTGCGCGAATTCCGGCGCATCTGCAACGAGGCCCCGGACGAACTGACCGTCTGGGCCGTGATGCGCAAGGCGCCTCCCCTGCCCTTCCTGCCGGAGGAATGGCATGGCCGCGAGGTGCTGATCTTCGCGGCCTGCTATGCCGGCGACATGGCCGCCGGCGAGCGGGCGCTGCGCGACCTGCGCGGGCTGGGCACGCCGATCGCCGACGTGATCGCGCCGCATCCGTTCACCGGCTGGCAATCGGCCTTCGACCCGTTGTTGGCGCCGGGCGCGCGCAACTACTGGAAGAGCCACGATTTCGAGGATCTGCCCGACGCGGCGCTCGACGTGCTTCTGGAGGCGATAGGCGACCTGCCCGATCCCCAATCGGAGATCTTCCTGGCGCACGTCGGCGGGGAGATGGCGCGCGTCGCCCCCGACGCGACGGCGTTTCCCCAGCGAACTTCGCATTTCACGATGAACGTCCACACCCGCTGGGACGATCCCGCCAGAGACCGGCAGTGCATCGGCTGGGCGCGCAACCTGTTCGAGGCGCTGAAGCCCCATGCGGCGGGCAGCGTCTATGTGAATTTCATGCCCGAGGACGAGGCAGGCCGCGTCGAGGGCGCCTATGGCGGAAACCTGGAGCGGCTTCGCACCGTCAAGGCGCGCTACGACCCGCACAACCTCTTCCGGATGAACCACAATATCGCGCCATCGGCCTAGGCGACCGCGCGACTCGCGCCTGCACGCGCCATTGCCGCCGCCGGCTTCCCGCCGGCGGCGGCTCATGCGTGGGTTTCGCCAATGGCAATGGCACCGGCCGTGACGCCGTGTGACACTTCCGAAGGGTCCGAAGGCCACGAGGCATTCACCCACGCCGGGGCGGGTTCGCGCGTGTCCGGCCGCAGCCGCAGATCATCCGGAGAAGACCTCATGACAACACGGTCCAGGCCCACGGTTCTCGTTGTCGGCGCCCTCGGCGTCGTCGGCCGCAGCGTTCTGGAGCATTTCGAGCGGCTTGACGGATGGGATGTCATCGGGCTGTCCCGGCGGCAACCCGATGCGCCGACGCGGGCGGACTGGCGCGCCGTGGACCTGCGGGACCGGGCGGCCTGCGAGGCGGCGCTGGGGGATCTCTCGTCGGTCACGCACATCGCCTATTGCGCGGTCTACGAGAAGGCGGACGTGACCCGCGGCTGGTCGGAACAGGACCATGTCGAGATCAATCTCGCCATGCTCCAGAACGTGGTCGAGACGGTCGGGCGCGCCGCGCCGAACCTGCGCCACATCACGCTGATGCAGGGCACCAAGGCCTATGGCGGCCATCTCGGCCCCTTCAAGATGCCCGCGCGGGAGACGGACGCGCGCTCGATGGGGCCGAACTTCTACTACGACCAGATGGACTGGCTGGCGGAAGCCCAGCAGGGCAAGGACTGGACGTGGACCATCTTCCGGCCGCAGATCGTGTGCGGGGCGGCGCTCGGCAGCCCCCTGAACATCGTGGCGGCGATCGGGGCCTTTGCCGCGATCTCGAAGGAGCAGGGCCTGCCGCTGCGCTTTCCCGGCGGACCGGAGCGGGTCGCGGAGGCGACCGACGCCCGGCTGATCGCGCAAGGGATCGAATGGGCCGGCACCTCTCCGAACGCGGGCAACCAGATCTACAACATCGCCAATGGCGACGTGTTCATCTGGCAGAACCTGTGGCCCCGCGTCGCCGACCTGTTCGGCATGGATCACGCGCCGCCGCAGCCCATGTCGCTTGCCCGCATCATGCCGGAGAACGCCGCCTGCTGGGACCGGCTGGTCGCGCGGCACGGTCTCAGGAAGACAACGCTGGCCGAACTGGTGCCCGACTGGCGGTTCGCCGACTTCCTGTTCGGCTATGGCCAGCGCCCGAACCCGCATCACATGAGCACGATCAAGATCCGGCAGCACGGCTTCCATGCCTGCATCGACAGCGAAGAGATGTTCCTGGAGCTTCTTGGAACGCTTCAGTCGCGCAATATCCTGCCGTCGTGAAGGCAGGCGCGGGCGGACTTGACCTCCGTCAACGCAGCGCACCGGCGATCCGCGTATCCATATTGCATAAACCGAATGGATGGAGAGGGATGCGATGGCGGGGCACGGGGAAACCAGCAAGGAAGCAGTCGGCGTCTTCAACGATGCGGAGACGTTGCAGGCTGCGATCGACGATCTGCTGAGCGCAGGTTTCGACCGGGCGGAGCTCAGCCTTCTCGCCTCCGAAAGCGCCGTGGAGCAGAAGCTTGGCCACGTCTACGACCGGGTCGAGGATCTCGAGGACGACGCCGGCGCGCCGCGGCAGGCTTACGTATCGAAGGAATCCCTTGGCGATGCCGAGGGTGGGCTCATCGGCGGGCTGCTTTATGTCGGGGCCGTCGCAGCCGCGGGCGCCGTCGTGGCGTCCGGCGGCACCCTGGCGGCGGCGATCGGAAGCGCAGCGCTGGCCGGCGGGGCGAGCGGCGCGGTCGGCGCCATCCTCGCGCAGTGGCTGGACCGCCATCACGCCGACTACCTGGCGCGGCAGCTCGATCACGGCGGGCTGCTGCTCTGGGTACGGACGCGGGATGCCGCGCACGAAGCGCGGGCGGCCGACATCCTGTCGCGCCACAGCGCGCACGACGTTCACCTGCACGCGCTGCCTGCCTGATCTGGCCGCGCGTCATGCCGGCCGCGGTCGCCGACGCAGGTGGCGCGCGCCCCGGCAAGGGGCGGCGGGGACTGCTCAGGCCGTCTCCGGGTTGGGGTCCGCGAGCATCCCCTCCGCCTCCATCAGCGGATAGATGCCGCCCGCCTCGATGATCTTCAGCAGCATGTCCGGGAACGTGCGGCCCTGCAGCGTCTGTCCGGTGCGGGCGTTGCGCACGGTGAAGGCGGCGAAATCGACCTCGGCCACGTCGCCCTCCTCGAACGCCTCCGACACGCCGGGGCA
>JAJLJT010000063.1:0-5834 GCA_033844555.1 Alphaproteobacteria bacterium
GCCTATCTTCTCACCCCGGCCTGCAGCGCCACCGGCAGGGAGCCGCACCGCGCATGAGTTTCGATGCCCCCATCGCCCGGCACATCTGGGATCTGAAATACCGGCTGAAGGCTGCCGACGGCACGCCGGTCGATCAGGACGTGTCTGACACCTGGGCGCGGGTTGCCACCGCTTTGGCACAGGCCGAGGCGCCGGAGGTGCGGAACGCCTGGCAGACCCGTTTCCGCGACGCGCTCACCGACTTCCGCTTCCTGCCCGCAGGGCGGATCCTCGCAGGCGCGGGCACGGACCGGTCGGTCACGCTCTTCAACTGCTTCGTCATGGGCACGATCCCCGACGACATGGGCGGGATCTTCGACCATCTGAAGGAAGCCGCGCTGACCATGCAGCAGGGCGGCGGCATCGGCTACGACTTCTCCACCATCCGGCCGCGCGGGGCGCCCGTGCGCGGCGTGGGCGCGGACGCGTCCGGCCCGGTCTCCTTCATGGACGTGTGGGACGCCATGTGCCGCACCATCATGTCGGCCGGGTCGCGGCGCGGGGCGATGATGGCCACGCTCTCCTGCGAGCATCCGGATATCGAGGCCTTCGTGGAGGCCAAGCGCGATCCGGCGCGCCTGCGCATGTTCAACCTGTCGGTGCTCGTCTCCGATGCGTTCATGGAGGCGGTGCGGGCCGACGCCGACTGGCCGCTCGCGTTCGAGGGGGTGACCTACCGCACCGTGAAGGCCCGCGCGCTGTGGGACCGCATCATGCGCGCGACCTATGACGTGGCGGAGCCGGGCGTCATCTTCATCGACCGCATCAACGCGATGAACAACCTCGCCTATTGCGAGACGATCCGCGCCACCAATCCGTGCGGGGAGCAGCCGCTGCCCCCCTATGGCGCGTGCCTGCTGGGTTCGGTGAACCTGTCGCGCCTCGTCCGCGACCCGTTTGCCGACAGCGCACACCTCGACGAGGACGCGCTCGACGATCTCGTCCGCGTTGCCGTGCGGATGATGGACAATGTGGTCGACGTCTCGCGCTTCCCGCTGCCCGCACAGGCGCGGGAGGCGCGCGCAAAGCGGCGCATCGGCCTTGGCGTGACGGGGCTTGCCGATGCGCTGGCCATGGTGCGCGTGCGCTACGGCACGGCGCAGGCGGCCGAGGTGAGCGGGCGCTGGCTCGCACGCGTGCAGCGGGCGGCCTATCTCGCCTCCGTCGATCTCGCACGCGAGAAGGGGCCGTTCCCGCTCTTCGACCGCGACGCATATCTGCGCAGCCCGAGCGTCCAGGCGCTCGACGCCGACGTGCGCGACGCGATCGCCGCGCACGGCATCCGCAACGCGCTCGTCACCTCGATCGCGCCGACGGGCACGATCTCGCTGTTCGCCGGCAATGTGTCGAGCGGGATAGAGCCCGCGTTCAGCCACTCCTACACCCGCCGCGTGCTGGAGCCCGACGGCAGCGCCCGGACCGAGCGGGTGGAGAGCTACGCCTACGCGCTCTACCGCCGCATGTTCGGTGCGGACGCCGCCCTGCCCGACTATTTCGTCACCGCGCTGGAGCTTGCGCCCGCGGAGCATGTGCGCATGCAGGCCGCCGCCCAGGCGCATGTCGACAGCTCGATCTCCAAGACGATCAACTGCCCCGAGGACATCTCGTTCGAGGCGTTCAAGGACGTCTACCTTCTGGCCTACGACACGGGCTGCAAGGGCTGCACGACCTACCGCCCGAACCCGGTGACGGGCGCGGTCCTCTCGGCAGAGCCCGCGCCGCAGCCCGCGGCGGAGGCGGTGCCGACATCCGGCGCGGAAGAGGTGTCCGGGGCCCCGGACCGGCACGGATCCGTCGTCTGGATGACGAAGCCGCTGGAACGGCCCGGCGCGCTGGAGGGTCACACCTACAAACTGCGCTGGCCCGACAGCGACCATGCGATCTACATCACGCTCAACGACATCGTGCGCGAGGGGCGCCGGGTGCCGTTCGAGATCTTCATCAATTCCAAGAACATGGAGCATTACGCCTGGACCGTCGCGCTGACGCGCATGATCTCGGCGGTGTTCCGGCGCGGCGGGGACGTGTCCTTCGTGGTGGAGGAGCTGAAGGCCGTGTTCGATCCGCGCGGCGGACAATGGATGGAGGGGCGCTACGTGCCCTCGCTGCTCGCGGCCATTGGCGGCGTGATCGAGCGACACATGCGGGCGATCGGATTCCTTGCCGCGGACGGCGAGGCGGACGTGGCGGGCCTGCGCGCGGCCTATGCTGCCGGCGGCGATGTCGGGGACGCCGATCTCCCCTCGCCCCGCGTCGACGCGCCCGCGAACGCGCTTCCGCCCTGCCCGAAATGCGGGGCGCGGGCGCTCGCTCGGCAGGAGGGGTGCGCCACCTGCCTCAATTGCGGACATTCCAAATGCAGCTAGGCCGGGGCCGGAAGGGGTCCGTCAGGCCCCCTCGTCCCGGCAGCCCTCGGCAAGATGGGCCCGCACACGCGCCTCCAGCGCGGTGAGCGCCGGTTCCTCGACAGCCATCTCGCGCAGGTGCGCGACCGTGTTGAAAAGATAGTCTGCATTGGGGCCCGCGGGTCCGTGGCAGCCCGCGATGCGGTGGGCCTGCGCCTCCAGGTCCAGGCCGCCCGCATATTGCGGATGGTCGCGCCGCACGACATAGCACAGCGCCTCCACCGTCTCGCCCGCGTGGTCGGGGTGCAGCGTCACAGGCAGCCAGGCCTCGCGATAGGCATAGGTCACCATCTCCCGCTCGCGGAGATAGGCATGGGTCGCTTCTGCGTGTTCGCGTGCGACACGGTACGCGACGCCCTCGCACGATGCGCCCTCGTCGAGACCGAGGACGAGCCCCGGCCGCTCAGGCGTGCCCCGGTAGCGCACCGAGGACAGGCAGAAGGCGCGCGCGAAGCCGTCGAGCCGGGCGCGCCGCCGCTCCGCGAAGGTAAAACCCGGCCGCCACATGAGCGAGCCGTATCCGAAAACCCAGAACCCCTGATGGATATGCGACATGTCGCCTTGCCGTGTCCGCTCGCCCTGTTCTCGCCCGCTTGCTGCCCTTCCTCTATAACGAAGCCGGTCGATCCGTTCACCCCCGGCGGGAAGGGGAAAAACAGTCTTGCGCTATCTCGTGCTCATCGGGGCCGTCGTCGCGGCAATCGCCGGCTACTCACTCTATTGGACCCTGCTGGCCGAGCGCGTGGACACCCGCCTCGACGCAGCGCGGGGCGTGCATGGCGCGGTTGCGGTCGATTACACGGTCGAAGACGTGGGCGGCTATCCCTATCGGCTGGCGGCACGCATCGCGGACCTCGCGGCGGGCGCCGCCGAGGGTGCATTGTGGGCATGGCGCGTGCCTGCCCTGACCGTCTATCTGCAGCCCTGGAACCTCAGCCACGCCATTGCCGAGGCGGAGGGTGCGCAGGAGATTGCATGGAACGGCGGGCCGATGCCGTTCGCGGTGACGGCCACGCCCGGGACGGCACTCGCAAGCGCGCGGCGCGACGGCCCGCACCTGGGCCGCGTGATCGTGGACTATCGGGACGTGGCGCTGGCGTCGCGCGACGGCGCCGTGGGACGAATCGGCCGCGCCGTTGGGGAAGCGCATCCCGCTGAGAACGGCGCAACGCGTCCGGGCTTGCGCGCAGGGGTCAGCCTCGAGGACGTCGAGGTCCTGAACGGCGCGCGCGACCGCCTTCCGCTCGGCCCGGTGATTCGCAAGGCGGCCGCCTTTCTGCGGTTCGAGGGACTGGCGCGGCCGGAAGATCTCGCCACACTGCCGGCCCGCCTGCGTACCGGCCGGCCCGTCAGCGCGGAACTCCTCGGCCTCGCCTTCGACTGGGGGCCGCTGTCGGTGGCAGGGACAGGACGATTGATGCTGGACGCCGAACGGCGTCCGGCAGGCACGCTCTCGCTGCGTATCGCGGGGCACGAGGAAACGCTCGACCGCCTGGTCGCAGCCGGGCTGCTCGACCCGCAGAACGCGGCGAACCTGCGCACGGCGCTGGGCATGCTCGGCGCGCTCGGCGCCGATCCCGAAGGGCGGGTCCCGGTGACGGTCCACATGGCGGACGGGGCGGCCTACATCGGCCCCGTGCGGGTGGCGACCCTGCCGCCCCTATTCTGAGCCCCTATCCCGAGGACGTGCGGCGGCTCTTGCGGCCCCGCGCGTTCGGCACGCTGGTATCGAGACCCGGATGGCGGCCGAAGTCGGCCAGTGGCGTCTCCTGCCCGGCCTCGATGATCTCCCTGCGTACCTGGCGCGTGTAGGAGAAGAGATCGTAGAGCGCCTGCCCGTCGCGGTAGCGGATCGCCCGCTGCAGCGAGATCAGGTCTTCGGTGAAGCGGGCCAGCATTTCCAGCACCGCCTCGCGGTTGTTCAGGAACACGTCCCGCCACATGGTCGGATCGGATGCCGCAAGCCGCGTGAAGTCGCGAAAGCCGCCGGCAGAAAACTTGATGACCTCCGACTCCGTCACCGTCTCCAGGTGCGCCGCGGTCCCGACGATATTGTAGGCGATCAGGTGCGGCAGATGGCTGGTGATGGCCAGCACCATGTCGTGGCGCTCCGGATCCATGATCTCGACCTTCGCGCCGCATGCCGTCCAGAACGCCGTCAGCCGGTCGAGGGCGCCGGGATCGGCGACCGCCGTCGGCGTCAGGATGGTCCAGCGCCCGTCGAACAGGTGGGCGAAGCCCGCCTCCGGTCCCGACTGCTCCGTCCCCGCGATGGGATGGCCCGGCACGAAGTGCACGCCCTTTGGCATGTGCGGGCCGACGTCGCGGATCACCGACATCTTGACCGAGCCCACGTCGGTCACGATCGCCCCCGGCGCCAGGGCCGGCGCAATCTCGGCGGCGAGCGCCCCATAGGTGCCGACGGGCGTGCAGAGGATGACCAGGTCCGCGCCCTCGGCCGCCTCCGCAGCCGTGGCGCAGGCGCGGTCGATGAAGCCGAGGCGCAGGGCGGCGGCGCGCGTTTCCGCCGTGCGGGCCGCGCCGACGATCTCGCCCGCGAGTCCGCCGCGGCGCATGGCATGGCCGAGGGACGAACCGATCAGGCCGAGGCCGATCAGCGCCACCCGGGCGAACATGGGCCGCGCCTCAGCCACCCCAGCTCTCCACGAACGCAGTCAGCGACTCGAGACAGGCGCGGGTTTCGTCCTCGGTCCCGATGGAGATGCGCAGCGCCGCCGGAAGACCATAGCCCTCCATCCGCCGCACGATCACGCCCTCCTTCTGCAGGAAGGCGTCCGCATCCTGGGCCGTGCGCCCCGCCGCCTCCGGGAAGTGGACGAGAATGAAATTGCCCTCCGACGGCGTGACCGCAAGGCCGAGCGCCGTGAGCCGCTCCGTCGCCTCGGCGCGAAGCCGGATCGTGTCTGTCGCCACCTTCTCCGCCCACGCCGCATCGGCCAGGGCGGCGGCGGCCGCGGCCTGCGCGGCAAGATTGACGTTGAACGGGCCGCGCACCCGGTTCAGCACATCCGCCACGCCCGCCGGGCAATAGGCCCAGCCGACACGAAGCCCGGCAAGCCCATAGAGCTTGGAGAAGGTGCGGGTCATCACGACGTTCTCCGACGTCGCGACCATCTCGATCCCGGCCTCGTAGTCGTTGCGCCGCACGAATTCCGCATAGGCCGCATCGAGGACGAGCAGAATGTCCGGCCTGAGGCCCGCATGCAGCCGCCGCACCTCGGACGAGGGCAGATAGGTGCCGGTCGGATTGTTCGGATTGGCCAGGAAGACGATCCGCGTCCGGTCCGTCACCTTCGCCAGAAGTGCGTCGACGTCCGCGCGAAGATCGGTTTCCGGCGCGGTCACCGGCACCCCGCCCGCCGCCAGCGT
>JAJLJT010000064.1:0-3761 GCA_033844555.1 Alphaproteobacteria bacterium
GACCCTCTTCCTGGAGTTCCACGGCACCGACGCCTGGGTGAAGGAGCAGTCGCAGCGCTTCGGCGAGATCGTGGCGGAATTCGGCGGCGGCGACTTCCGTTGGGCGACCGAGCAGGAAGACCGCAATGCGATGTGGGACGCTCGGCACAAGGCCTGGTACGCGAACCAGGCTCTCAAGCCGGGCAGCCGCGGATGGGCGACGGACGTCTGCGTGCCGATCTCGCGCCTGGCGGAATGCATCGTCGAGACCAAGCGCGACGTGGAGGAGTCCGGCCTGATGGCGCCTCTGGTCGGCCATGTCGGCGATGGCAACTTCCACCTGTCGATCCTTGTCGATCCCGACGATCCGGCGGAACTGGAACGCGCCGAGGCGCTCAATGCCCGCCTGGTGCGCCGCGCCCTGGCGATGGACGGCACATGCACGGGCGAGCATGGCGTGGGCTACGGCAAGATGGGCTATCTCCGCGAGGAGCTTCCCGATGCCCTGCCGGTCATGGCGGCGATCAAGCGTGCACTCGACCCGCAGGGCATCATGAACCCGGGCAAGATCGTTCCAAGCGAGCCGTGAGCCGGGAGCAGCCGAGAAAGCCCGGGATGGTGAAGCGGCGTCCTTGGGGGCGGCTGGCGCTTGTCGCAGGCGTTCTGCTGGTCCTTGCCGCGGCCGTGGCGGTGGTTGCCGGTCCGCGTATTGTGGATTGGCAGGCGGAACGGCCGCGCGTCGCCTTCGTTCTGTCCGCGCTCACCGGCATGGAGATCGAGATCGGCGGCGATCTCGACCTGGCGCTTCTGCCCGTGCCCCGCGTGACTGCAACCGATGTGCGTATCGTGGGCGCGGGGGGGCGGGGCGCGCTTTCGGTGGCCCGCCTGGATGCGCGTGTGCGCGTCCTGCCGCTGTTGATCGGGCGTCTCGACCTGTCCGACCTGCGGCTCGTGCGGCCCGTGTTGCGGCTCGGCGACGTGAATGTGCCGCCGCGTCTCGGCCCCCGGGTCCTGCCGGTCGCACTTGCAGGTGTTCTGGTCGAGGAGGGGCGGATCGAGATCAGGGGCGCGGACGATGGTCCGGAGGTCATCCGGATCCCCGTGGGCACCATCGAGACGCAGCCCGAAACGGGCCTCGCCCGCCTGACCGGCGAGGTTCGTCTCGGTTCGCATCCGGGTTCCGTAACGCTCGAGGCGACGGTGCGCGGCGGCGCGCGCGAGGTGCCGGTGCGCGGCACTCTCAGCTTTCCGGCCTCGGGCGCGGAGGTCGCGTTCAGCGGCGCACTGGCCCACGATGGGGTGCGGGGGCGGCTGACCGCTAGGGGCAGCCTGCCCTCAGGCGGTGCAGACCCGCTGCCCCTCGGCCTTGCGGCGACACTTGCGCCGCTGGACGGCGATCACGTGCTGCGCGACGTCGAGGCGACGCTCGGCCAGCAGTCCCTGCGCGGCGAGGGCCGTCTGATCGGCGGCGCGGCGCCCGGCGTCACGCTTGCACTGTCGGCGCGGCGCGTCGATGCCCGCCCCCTCCTCGCTGCCGGCGACGGAATTGCCGGACTGCTCTCGGGCATTCGGGATGCCGTTCCCGTTTCGCTGGCGCTCGACGCCGGCCGCGTCGTCGTGCCCGGCGGCACGTTGCGCGATCTCGACGTTCGCGCCCAGGTCCGCGGCGGCATGATCCTGCTGCGGCAGGCGCGGGCCATCCTGCCGGGGGACGCCCGTCTCGGCCTCGCAGGCCGCGTCGTCCCGGACGAGGGCGGGCTGGACTTCAGCGGCGACGGCGATCTGCAGGTCCTGCGCCTGCGGGAAACGCTCGCCTGGGCCGGACTTGACCTTCCGCCCGCGGCGGGCGACCGCCTGCGCACGCTGTCGGTCCGCTTCTCCGTCGATCACGGACATGGCGAGACGCGCGTGGCCTCCGTCTCCGGCCGGCTCGACGGTATCGAGATCGCGGGCGAGGGCAGCAGGATACGCGATGGCGACGGCTGCCGGATCGAGGCGCGTCTCTCCACGACGGACTTGCCGCTCGATGCCTACGGTCTCGGGCGCTGGCCTGTGGCCGAGGACGCCTGGGCCGCGCCGCTGGAGGCCTGTCCGCTCGCCCTGTCTCTGGCGGCGGGCACGGTGCGGCATGGCGCAGTGACGCTACAGGGACTGGAGGCCGAAGTGACGCTTGCAGGTCCCGCGGTGCGGGCGGAGATCGCGCGCGCCGCGCTTTCCTCGGGCGGCGTGGTGACGGCCCGGCTGGGCGCGGCGGACGGCGTCATCCGGACGCTCGAGGCGACGCTTGCCTCGCCCGGACTGGCCGGCGACCTGCGGTCGCTGGGACTCGGAGCGCCGGGATGGCTCGACGCGGACGTCGCCGCAGACCTCGGCCTGACGTTCGGAAGCAGCGGGGCGGTCAGTCTCTCGGGCACCGTTGCGGAAGCGCGGCTGGAGGCTGTCGGACAGGTGACCGATGGCGTTGTCGAGGCGCTTTCGCTGACGCTCGACGGAATTGCGGGCGTGCGTGCGATGCGGTTGCTCGACGCGGCGGGACTCGGGATGGTCACGCCCTTGTTCCCCGATCCGAAGGCGTCCGTTCTGAGCGCGTCGGCCGCCTGGGACGGGCAGGGCCGTCTCGACCTGCGGCTCTCCGGTCCCGATCTTGTCTTCACCGCGGCGGGCGAGGGCGGGCTGGACAGTTCCACCCGCCGCCTCGTTCTGGAGCGCGCGGATGTGGAGGCCGCCGGCACGGACGGTAGCTGGAGCCTGGCGGGCATCCTGACGCGCGGCGACGGGACCGTGCGCCTCGGGCAGGCGCAATTGCGCTTCGGCGGAAGCGCCGTCAGCGGCACCGCCACGCTGGAGCGGGGCGAGCTATCCCTCGCACTGTCCGGCGGCACGGTGGGGGAGGAAGACGCGCGCGCGCTTCTCGGCCACCTGCCGAAGCTTCTTGCGGGCGTCGAGCGGCTTCCCTACGCGGCGCTGCATCTCGAGGGTGCGCTGGAGGCGCTGACGCTGGCGGGATTGCCCCTGCGCGAGGTGACGCTCGATGCAGACCTGACCGCACGCGGACTGACGCTGACCAGCCTCGCAGCGGCCAGCGGTGCTTCCGGGCGGCTGTCCTTCACCGGCAGCCTCGTGCCGGGAAGCGGTGGCGACCCCGTCGCCCGTGTCGGCGTGGACATCGGCGACGTGCGGCTCGACGGCGTGCTGGAGCGCCTGACCCCGCTCGACCTGCGCGCCGAGGGCACGATGACAGGGGAGGTGTCGGGACGCCTGACCGAAGATGGCGGCCTGGCGGAGCCGACCGGCGAACTGGCCGTGGCTGCGGGACCGGGCCTCCTGACCGGCCTCGGAGAGCTTCCGCAGATCGCGGCGGGTTTTCAGCAGGGCGACGCGCTCGCGTTCGATCGGCTGAATGGAGTGATCAGCCTCGCGGGGCCGCGTCTTCTGCTGCGCGACATCGTTGCGGTGCGGGACGGCGCCACGGCCCTCATGACGGCCCTGCTGGCGCCCGCGACAGGCGCCTTGCGCGGCGCGGTGGAGGTGCGCAGCGCCTCCGGCATCAGCCAGCGTGCACCGCTCGATCCCGCGGCCCCCTGACGCTGTCCGCTAGCCCGCCGAGGGAATGTCGCCGCGCCTGGCGGCGCGGAGCACGTGCAGCCGGAGCGCACCCGCAAGGCCCGTGTCCGATCCATCGCGCACGCGGGCGCGGTCGATGCGGGAGACGAAGGAAGCGAGGCTCATCCCCTCCCGGGCGCAGAGCGCGTCGACCGCCTCCAAGAACTCGGGCTCCAGCG
>JAJLJT010000065.1:0-10058 GCA_033844555.1 Alphaproteobacteria bacterium
GCAGCTCCGCCAGGGTCCGTCCCGGTCTCGCCCCGCACAGTGTGGCAAGAAAGGAACCCGACCCTGACCATTGAGACCGGCCGCATGGCCACGCAGACGGGCACCGCGCCCGTGAACCTGGCAGCCCCGCGCGACGGCGACGCGGCGTCCCGCGACCTGCTCGACCTGATCCTGACATCGCTCGACGACGACAAGGCGGAGGACGTGGTGTCCATCGACCTCCGCGGCAAGACGACGCTTGCCGACCACATGGTCGTCGCGTCCGGCCGCTCGAACCGCCAGGTCTCGTCCATGGCCGACAAGCTGGTGCGCCGCCTGAAGGAGGCGGGGCGCGGCGGCGCCCTCCGGACCGAGGGGCTGAGCCAGGGCGACTGGGCGCTGATCGACGCGGGCGACGTCATCGTCCACATCTTCCGGCCCGAGGTGCGCGCCTTCTACGACCTCGAGCGGATGTGGTCCGTGCCCGGGGAACCGGCGCGCGACTGACGGGCGCCGTGCATCCATGCGCCTGACCGTCACGGCCGTCGGCCGTCTGCGCCGGGGCCCTGAGCGGGAGCTTGTCGACGACTACCGCGCCCGGGCGGACGCCGCTGGCCGTGCCGTGGGCCTCTTCCCCGTGAGCGTGCAGGAAATCGACGCGAAGGGCGGGGCCGAGGGCGAGGCGCAGGCGCTGCTCGCCTCGCTGCCTCCGGACGCGGCGCTGATCGCTCTCGACGAACGCGGAACGGAGATGTCGAGCGAGGCATTCTCCGCCGTGCTGGCCCGCTGGCGCGACGAGGGACGGCGCGATTGCGTGCTGATGATCGGCGGGGCGGAAGGCTTCGGCCGCACCGTCCGCGACCGGGCCGACCGCACGCTCGCGTTCGGAAAGATGACATGGCCGCACATGATGGTGCGGGTCATGGCGATGGAGCAGATCTACCGCGCGATCACCATTCTTTCAGGACATCCGTACCATCGTGGCGGCTAGCGCTCCATGAGCCTCCCGTCGTGGCCGCCTGCGCGCCCGGTGGACTTGGTCCGGGCGCGCGCCTATGTTGCCGTCAAGTTTTGACCCTGAAGCGAACGATCCGACCATGAGCGAGACCCGACGCCCCCGCCCCGCCGTTCTGTGCATCCTCGACGGGTGGGGACTGCGCACGGAGACGGAAAACAACGCGATCGCCGCCGCGGACACGCCCGTCTTCGACCGGCTGATGGCGACCTGCCCCAATGCACACGTCGACACCGACGGACGCCACGTCGGATTGCCGCAGGGCCAGATGGGCAATTCCGAGGTCGGGCACATGAACCTCGGCGCGGGACGCATCGTCTGGCAGGACCTGCCGAAGATCGACGCCGCGATCGAGGACGGGAGCCTGGCGAAGGCCCAGGCCCTGACCGCGCTGATCGACGCGGTGCAGGCGAAGGGCGGCACGCTGCACATCGCGGGCCTGCTGTCGCCGGGCGGCGTCCATTCGCACCAGCGCCACATCGCCGCGCTTGCGTCCATCGCCGCCCAGGCAGGTCTCGCCGTGCGCATCCACGCCTTCCTCGACGGGCGCGACACGCCGCCGAAGAGCGCACTGGAATACCTCGATGCGTTCGAGGCCGACCTCGCCCCGGCCCGGACGGCAGGCGGCGACATCGCGGTTGCCACCGTCAGCGGGCGCTTCTTCGCCATGGACCGCGACAAGCGCTGGGACCGGGTGGAGCGTGCCTATGCCGCCATGGTGACGGGCGAGGGCGAGCGCGCGGACACCGCCCGCGCCGCCGTCGAGGCGGCCTATGCGCGCGGGGAGACGGACGAGTTCGTCGCCCCCACCGCGATCGGCGGCTATGCCGGCATGGCGGACGGCGACGGACTGCTGATGGCCAATTTCCGCGCCGACCGGGCGCGCGAGATCCTGACCGCCCTGCTCGACCCCGCGTTCGACGGCTTCGCGCGATCCCGCACCGTGGCCTTCGCGGGTGCTGCGGGCCTCGTGTCCTATTCGAGCGCGCTCGACCCCTTCCATGCCGTGATCTTCCCGGCGGAGGACCTGCCCAACACGCTGGGCGAATACGTCTCTGCGCGGGGCCTGCGCCAGTTGCGCATCGCGGAGACGGAGAAGTACGCCCACGTCACCTTCTTCTTCAACGGCGGGCGCGAGGGCGAGTTTCCGGGCGAGGACCGCATCCTTGTGCCGAGCCCGAAGGTCAAGACCTACGACCTGCAGCCTGAGATGTCGGCGGCGGAGGTCACGGACCGGCTGGTCGAGGCCATCGACGCCGGCACCTACGACCTGATCGTCGTGAATTACGCGAACCCCGACATGGTCGGCCACACCGGCATCATGGCCGCGGCGATCAAGGCGGTGGAAACGGTGGATGCCTGCCTCGGCCGCGTCGCGGACGCGGTGGAACGCGCCGGCGGCGTCATGCTGGTCACTGCCGACCACGGCAATGTCGAGATGATGACGGACCCGGCGACGGGTCAGGCGCACACCGCGCACACGACCTTCCAGGTGCCGCTGATCCTGGTCAACCCGGGCGTCTTGGGCGAGGAGGTACGGCTGCGCGACGGCCGCCTCGCCGATATCGCGCCGAGCCTGCTCGACCTGATCGGCCTTCCGAAACCCGCCGAGATGACGGGAGAAAGCCTTGTACTTCACGGGCCCGCGGCACACGCGGCGCGGACGGCTGCGGAATAGCGCAGGCGTATTGGCGCTGGCCGGGGCGCTCGCTGCGGCGGCGCCCGGCGCATTCGCATGGCCGGAGCCCGCGCATGCACAGGCCACGGCCGGGGACAAGGCGCCCACCTCCGACGACATCGCCGAGGCGAAGGAGAGCGTCGCCGCGTTGCGCGCCCGGCTGATCGCGCTTGCCGCCCGCGTCCGCGAAGCCGAGGAACGCCAGCTTGCCCTCGACACGGCGGCGGCGGCGGCCCGGCGGGCGGAAGAGACGGCGCGGGACCGGCTGGAGCGGCAACGGGCCGACCTCGGCGAGATCCTGTCGGCCATGCAGCGCCTGGGCCGCACACCGCCCGCTGCCGCCCTTATGGCTCCCGGCGGACCCGAGGAGGCAGCACGCGCCGCGATGCTTCTCCGCACCCTCACGCAGGAACTCGACGCCCGTGCGACACGCCTCGCCGCCGATGTGCAGGCGCTGACGGACGCGCGCGCCGAAGCCAATGCCGCCGCGCAGGCGGCGCGGACCGCCCGCGCCGCGCTGGAAAGCGAGCGCACCGCGCTCTCCGGTCTCGTCGAGGAACGCCAGGACCGCGTGGCCGCCATGACCCGCGCGTTCGAGGCCGCCGAAGCCCGCGCCCGAATCGCAACCCGCGCAAGCCGGGATCTGAGCGATCTCGTCCGCCGCCTCGACACGCCAGGGCCGGATACGCCCGCCACCGGAACGCCTGAACCCCCTGCGACGTCCGGGTCCGCGCCCCGGGAGGTCGAGGAGCCGGCACGGACGCAGGGCGCCATCGCGCTGGCCGCCGCGATTCCCCGGCTTCCGCCGCAGACCGGGCTCGAGGCCCCGCCAGCCAAGCCGTCCGCCGCCGCGTTCGCAGCACGGCGGGGCACCCTCCCGCTGCCGGCTGCGGGCCGCATCGCGCGCCGCTTCGACGATTCCGGGCGGTTCGGCCAGCGCACGCGCGGCATGACGGTCGAGGCGCCCGCCGGCGCTCAGGTCATCGCGCCGGTCGACGCCGAAGTGGCGTTTGCCGGGCCGTTCCGCGGCTATGGGCGGCTCGTCATCCTCGCGCCGGCGGCAGGCTATCACCTGCTGCTGTCGGGTCTCGACAGGCTGGACGTGCGCGAGGGACAATGGCTGCTGGCGGGCGAACCCCTGGGACGTCTGCCGGCGGCGCCGGACGGCCACAAAAATGGCACCATTTCCGGCACTGTTAGCGAACTCTATATCGAACTCAGGCACGATGGCGTTCCGGTCGACCCGATGCCATGGCTTGCGCCGGACCAGAGAAGGGTAACGGGATCATGAAGCGTGTTGTAATCGCCGGACTGACCGGCATCGCGGTGGGCCTTTCGGCGTCCGTCGCCTTCGTCGGACTGCCCGTGGCGGGGGCCGCGGATTCCGATACCTACCGCCAGCTCAACCTGTTCGGAGAAATCTTCGAGACGGTGCGGGCCCAATATGTCGAGCAGGTGGACGACGCCCGCCTGATCGAGGCGGCGGTGAACGGCATGCTGACCTCGCTCGATCCGCATTCGAGCTATCTGTCGCCGAAGAACTTCCGCGACATGCAGGTCCAGACCCGCGGGGAGTTCGGTGGCCTCGGCATCGAGGTCACGATGGAGAACGGTCTCGTGAAGGTGGTCGCACCGATCGACGATACACCCGCCTCGCGCGCCGATATCCGTCCGGGCGACCTCGTCACCCAGATCGACGGAGAGCCGGTGCTCGGACTGACGCTGCGCGAAGCAGTCGAGAAGATGCGGGGGCCGGTCGACACCGATATCACCCTGACCATCCAGCGCGAGGGCGCCGAAGAACCGTTCAACGTCACGCTGACACGCGCGATCATCGAAATTCGCGCGGTGCGCTCGCGTGCGGAGAACGACGTGGGCGTCATCCGCGTCACCACGTTCAACGAGCACACGACCGAGAACCTCCAGGCCGCCATCGACGACCTGAAGGGCCAGATCGGCGAGAAGCTGGCGGGCTTCATCCTCGACCTGCGCAACAACCCGGGCGGCCTGCTGAACGAGGCGGTCTCGGTCAGCGACACCTTCCTGGAGCGCGGCGAAATCGTCTCGACCCGCGGCCGGGATCCGAAGGACACCGAACGCTACAGCGCCACGCCCGGCGACATGGCGGACGGCAAGCCGATCATCGTGCTGATCAACGGCGGCTCGGCCAGTGCGTCGGAGATCGTCGCGGGCGCGCTGCAGGATCACCGCCGCGCGATCGTGCTCGGCACGCAATCCTTCGGCAAGGGGTCGGTTCAGACCATCATGCCGCTCGGCGGGCGGGGCGCGCTGCGCCTGACCACG
This sequence comes from Alphaproteobacteria bacterium, assembly GCA_033844555.1. Classification (GTDB taxonomy): domain Bacteria; phylum Pseudomonadota; class Alphaproteobacteria; order Futianiales; family Futianiaceae; genus Futiania. The sequence goes on from JAJLJT010000065.1 coordinate 4,977, forward strand.
TCGCGCTATTACACGCCCTCGGGCCGGTCGATCCAGGCCAAGGGCATCACGCCCGATATCGAGGTGGCGCAGGCCCGGCTGGAGCCGCTGGAGCAGCGCGGCGGCATCTCCGAGGGCGACCTGCGCGGGCACCTGAGCAATCCGGCCGATGAGAAGGGCCAGGACGAGGCCGGCACGCCCCAGGCCTCCGGCGAGCGGTCGAGCGACTACCAGCTCAACTACGCGCTCGACCTGATCCGCGGCCTGACCATCATGGAGCAGGCGCGCGCCACGCAATAGACGGCTTGCACCGGGCGGAAACGGACCGCCGAAACAGTCGAAAATCCGCCCGGGCATGCTAAACATGGCGCGCCCGGGCGTTTTCGTGCCCGGGCGATTCGGCCGGGCCGGCGAGGCCGGGCATTCAGGACGGAGAAACCGCACGCACATGCGCCGCATGACCGTTGCACGCTGGAGCCTGTCCGTCGCCCTCGTCGCGGTGCTTGGCGGTGCCGGCCTTCTTGCCGGCTGGCTGCCGCGCGAGGCACCGGACGTGCAGCGCGGCAAGCAGGTCGTGATCCTCGCCATGACGCCCGAAGGCGCGCCGCCCGAGGTGCTGCTGTCGGAGCCGGAGCGGGGCGTGGCGCCGTTCGCCCCGACCGCGCCCGTCGCGCCGCGCCCGACCGGGACGGGCGGCGGCCCGGCCCCCTCGACCGCATCTGCCGACGCTGCGGGCCGGGAAGGCGGCACGGGCACGCAGGACAGCGGCGCACCGGCCGGCGACGTTCTGGTCATCACGCTTCCGCCCGCGGGCCGGGCCGAGAGCGGGGGGGAGAGCGCCCCGGCAGACGACAGGCCCGTTCCCGATATCACGCCCAATCCGCCGCGCGGGTACGGCCCGGTCACGCCGCTCGCCGCCGCCCCGGTTGCCGCCGTTACCGAAGATACTCCCGCCGGCCCCCTGCCCCGCATCTCCGGCGATGGCGCCAAGCCGCGGGAGGTCTATGCCCGCCCGTTCGACGCCCCTCAGGGAACTCCGCTGATCGCCCTGGTCATCGCGGGCGTGGGGCTAGACCACAACACCTCGCTGGCAGCGATCCGCGACCTTCCGGGCGCGGTCACGCTGGCGCTCGCCCCGTATCCGCCCCGCATCGGCGACTGGGCGCGCGAGGCGCGGGAAGCCGGTCACGAACTGCTGCTCGAAGTGCCCATGGAACCGTTCAGCGCCGATCAGGAGCCGGGCCCCTCGGCCTTGCTCACCAGCATCAGCCCAAGCGAGAACGTTCTGCGCCTGCAGTGGCTGATGTCCCGCTTCCCGGGTTTCGTGGGCGTGACCAACTATCTTGGCGGACGGTTCACGACCGACCCGGTGCGGATGCAGGCGGTCGCGAACGAACTGGCGGCGCGGGGCTTGCTGTTCCTGGAGAGCGGCGGAACACGGCAGAGCCAGGCGCAGCAGGCCTCCGGGGCGGCGGGCCTGCCGTTCGCCAGGGCGACCCGCGTGATCGACCTGACCCCGGCGGCGGGCGATGTTCGCGCCCGTCTTGCGGAACTGGTGACCGCCGCACGCGAGACCGGCGTAGCGATCGGCGTCGGCGCGGCCATTCCCGGCACGATCGAGGCGGTGGCCGGCTGGGCGCCGACGCTCGAGGCATCTGGCGTCCGCCTCGCGCCGCTTTCCGCAGTCGTCGCACGCAAGGACACCCCATGACCGACAAGCGCCCCTATCGCCCCGGCGTGGGCGTGATGCTGCTCAACCGCTCCGGCCTCGTCTTCGTGGGTCAGCGGATCGATTCGACGGCTGAGGCCTGGCAAATGCCGCAGGGCGGTATCGACCCGGACGAGGCGCCGGAGGCAGCTGCGTTCCGGGAGCTTGCCGAGGAGACGGGTGTCACTTCCGCACGCATCGTCGCGGAAAGCCGCGACTGGCTGAGCTACGACCTGCCGGAGGAGTTGCGCGACGTCCTGTGGAAGGGCCGCTACCGCGGCCAGCGGCAGAAATGGTTCGCAATGTCCTTCGAGGGCGAGGACAGCGACATCGACATCGCCACCGAGGTGCCGGAGTTCCGCGCCTGGCGTTGGGCGCGGTCGGAAGACCTGCCGCAGCTCATCATCCCCTTCAAGCGCCCGCTCTATGCCCAGGTGCTGGAGGAGTTCGACCCCGTCCTGCGCCGTCTCCGGGGCTGAGCGCCCGCCCTGTCCCGACCCCGGCCTTGACTGTGGGTGCACGGCAGATGCGGTTCGGACACGAAGCGCCGATATATGCTGCGGCGCAACATATGCCTAATTGACAATCACAGCTTTCGGCGCAGAAATTTTGCGCAACCCTTGATGCGGGAAGGGAGAGCCGGTGGCGGCACAGCCCGCTTCGACAGGGCAACTTCAGGAGAAACAACAAGATGAAGCTGTTGCATCCAGGGGCCGGCGCGGTTCTGGCGGCCTCCCTCGCCTTCGGGGCCGCCCTGCCCGCTTTCGCAGAAACGTCCTATCCCCATGTCACCGGCGAAGTGACGGTCGAGGTCGAATCCGACGTCGTCTACAAGTCCGACGCCGCGGGCGGCGAGGTTTCGGACACCTACCTGGTCGTCGACGCCTACTTCCAGACCTACTTCACCGAGAACTGGTCGCTCGTGACCTATTTCTATTTCGAGCCGACGACCGGCCTCAACGCGGGCGAAGACCGCTTCTTCACCGACGAAGGCGGCTATGTCGAGGAACTCTACATCAGCTACGAGGACGACTGGGGCCGCGCCTGGGCCGGCAAGTTCGACGTGAACTTCGGCACCGCCCACACCAACGCGCCCGGCATCTACGGCACCAATTTCGCCGAGGACTACCAGATCCTCGAGCAGCTTGGCGGCGGCGTGCAATTCTCCCTCTCGCCGCAGCCGTCGATCATGGGCGAGGTGTCGCTCTCCGTCGCGGCCTTCTTCGCCGACCGCACGATCCTGTCGGAAAGCTGGCCGGAGAACCGCGGCCGCCTGCGCAAGTCGGCCGGCGGGGCGGGCAACACGTCTGGTCCGCAGTCGTTCGCCATCGCGCTCGACGGGGCGGAACTGCCGACGGTCCCCGGCTTCACCTACCATCTGGGCGTGATGTACCGCGCCGGCGGCCAGGGCGATCCGAAGGACGAGATGAGCCTCGTGCTCGGCGGCTCGCAGGAATATACGCTGGGCGAGAGCACGAGCCTCTTCGTGATCGGCGAACTGGCCCGGGTCGCCAACCAGTTCGGCACCGATGACGATGCGTCCTACGCGACGCTGGGCGCGCAGCTCGATTTCCTCGACGGCTTCAACGTCAATGCGACGGGCGCCTACCGGCACGTGAAGTTCGGCGGCGGCGGCGATACCGACGACCTGCTGTTCACGGCGGGTGCGGGTTATACGATGCCGGTCGGGCCGGGCGACCTCGGCTTCGACGTCGCATGGCGGTATGGCGACGAGTTCGGGGTTCAGAGCGAAACGGTCGGCGCGCTTCTGAGCTACACGATCGCGTTCGGCGACTGAGGCCGCGCGAAAGACGACAAGATCGCGCGGCCTGGACGTTCAGGCCGCGCGCTTCTGTTTCCAGCCCTGCTTCAGGCGCAGGCCGTTCCAGGTGACCGCGCCGAGCAGGCCCGCCGTCCGGCCGTGCGGGTCGAGGCCGACCGCCTTCATCGACATGGAGATCAGCCGGTCCGTGTGGCGCCGCTCGTAGAGGCTGAGCGCGACCTCCTCGTAGGCGCTGGCGCAGTGCGCCCGGTCGTAGGGCCGATCCGCGCCGATGTTCGCGCAGTGATAGGCATAGGCCAGTTCGTCGTCCTCCGCCTCCCGGATGCGGCCGAGGGCCACACCCAGGCGCCGCAGCAGCATTGGCCGCTCCGCCGCGCGATAGCGCTGCAGGTGCTCGTAGAAGAGCTTGTAGTGCCGGAACTCGTCCGCCGCGATGTGGGCCGCGATCTGGCGCAGCACGGGCTCCTGCGTCCGCTCCTTCATCGCCGTGTAATAGGAGGACGTGCCGGACTCGACGACGCAGCGCGCGATCAGTTCGCCCGACCGCGAGCCGCGCACGGATTCGGTCGCGTCGACGGGGATCCGGTACCCTTCGCGGAAGGCCGCGAACGCCGCCTCGAAGTCGAATGCCGGGTCCGCCATCTCCGCCCAGCGGCCGAGCGCGCGGCCATGCTGCGCCTCTTCCTCGCCCCAGGTCTCGGCGGCGGCGACGAAAGCGGGGTCGTCGTGGAACACCTTGCGCAGATAGGTCACATAGTCGGCGCTGTTGTATTCGACGAGCGCGGCAGCCTTCACCGCGCGGATCACCGCGTCGCTCACCTTGGTGCCGTCGAAGCGGTCCCAACAGATATCGTCCAGTGTCCAGGTCGCCATAACGTTCCCCGATCGCCCGTTCACTCTCCAACGCTACAGGTGCGTATTGGTTCGGCAAAATGCCAGAGGGCCGGCACGCGTGCTGCGCCCGGCCCTCGGGTTCCTGGTCTGGGGACCGCGCCTGGCGCGGGCCGCGGGTCAGAGCGCGTCGAGCACCTGCTGCAGGTCGTCGACCCTTTGCTGGGCCACCTGGCGCGCCTCGTCCGACTTGGCGTCGGCCACGTCTTCCCGCGCGTCCTTCAGGCTCTGCTCGATCGCGGCGCGGTCGATATCTTCTTCCGCCACCGCATGCTCGGCCAGAACGGTCAACCCTTCCGGCGTGACCTCGGCGAAGCCGCCGCGCACGAAGATACGCTTCGGCGCGCCCGACCCCTCATGCACCCGCAGGAAGCCCGGGCGGATCGTCGACATCATGGGCGCGTGCCGCGCGAGCACGCCGAACTCCCCGTCCGCGCCCGGCACGACGACCATGTCGACGGCCTGCGACATGAGCTGCCGCTCCGGGCTGACGAGATCGAATTGCAGCTTGTCCGCCATGGTCCGGCGCTCCCGCTCCGTCAGATCAGGCCGCTTCCGCAGCCATGGCTTCGGCCTTCTTCACGGCCTCCTCGATGGTGCCAACCATGTAGAACGCCGCTTCCGGCAGATGGTCGTACTCACCCTCGCAGAGCGCCTTGAAGCTCTTGATCGTGTCCTCGATGCCGACGAGCTTGCCCGGGAAGCCGGTGAACACCTCGGC
>JAJLJT010000066.1:0-3447 GCA_033844555.1 Alphaproteobacteria bacterium
CAGGCAGCACGCCGCAGCGCCCCGGAGCGGCATGGCGACCCCGGCAGGATTCGAACCTGCGACCTACGGATTAGGAATCCGTTGCTCTATCCTGCTGAGCTACGGGGCCATCGCGCCGGTCCGGGACATAGCAGAACTCGCGCGCGGAGGCGAGAGATTCAGGGGTGCGGCGGCGATGGCCGGGGCACGCCCCTACTCCGCCACGACCGTCCGCGGCATGGACACGCGCGGCGGCGAAGACGGAGTTGACACAGGGGAGACCTGCCGGTCTGTCTCTTCGAGTTGCGCCTCCAGCCGCTGGCGTTCCAGCCGCTCCCCGTACCAAAGCACCGCGAAGGGGATCGTACAGGCGGCAAGGATGCCAATGATTGCCGCCACGATCTGCGCCTTCACGCCCCACGACGTTTCGCGCCAGCCGCGCCGCATCTTTTGCCAGAATCCTTGAGGTTTGCGGCGCGCACCCTCGAGCGACACAGCGACAACGCGGGCAAGGTCCACGAGGCAATCATGCTGATCGGGCGTAAATACAGGCGGCTGATGCCCAAACTTCAGACTCTTGCGGGCGCTCGAAGCGACGAGTTCACCGAGGACTGCGGTCCGGTCGCCCTCGTCCTTGATGTCGTTCAGGCACTGGAACCGGTGCCCGAGCCTGCGCAGGCTTTCCTCGCTATGGCCCTCACCACCGCTCAAGACCGCCGACCTCACGCCACCGCCGCAACCAACTTCTTGGTCTAAGCAATGCGGCAAGTCGGAGCAAGTCTAATCCTGGTCGAGAAACACAGATGCGAAGTGTGCCGCGTCTTCCTTGGAGAAACTCTTCGCATGCAGCCCCTTGACGATGCCGTCGTAGGTCAGCGTCTCCCCGCGCATCATGATCGGATAGAGAACCTCGGAGATCGCCTCGATCTGATGCGGCCTGTAACCCGCCTCTTCGAGGGCGATTTCCAGCCGTGCCATCAGGACGTGGATACGTGCGTTCCTGGTCCGGCGGCGGATTTCCTCGCTGCCGGGGGAAGATATGTGGCCGGAGGAGGGTTTTGCCGACCCTCGCGGCCTGAGCGCCGATTGGCCCATGTCAGTCCCTGTCCCTTTTCGCCCGCGCGGCCCGAACACATACCCGCCGCGAAACCGGGCACAAGATTCACGCATGAAATGCAAACTCCGGTCAAGCGAAACCGTTCCACGCGCGAAATGGAGGCCCATGTCCAGTCAAGCAGAATGCTAGCAGAGCGGCGCGCGCACGGGGATAAGTTTTCGCGCTCAGGCGCGCGGCGGGAGCCATGCGCTCTCGCCTGCGCGGGCGCGCAGGCGGGCGGCGCGGGCGCGGATCTCCTCAAGCTCCCCAGGCGCCTTGCGGTCGAGGTTCTTCAGCTGCATCGCCATGCGGCGGTTGGCGCGGAACCTCTGCGCGTGCCGGTCGAGGAAGTCCCAGTAGAGCGTGGTCATAGGGCAGGCGTCCGCGCCCGTCGCCTTGCCCGGATCGTAGCGGCAGGACCGGCAATGGTCGCTCATCCGGTCGATGTAGCGGCCCGACGCGCAATAGGGCTTGGTCCCGACGATGCCGCCGTCGCCGAACTGGCTCATGCCCAGCACGTTCGGCAGCGACACCCAGTCCACCGCGTCGGCGTACATGGAGAGGTGCCAGCGGTGCATCTCGTATGGGTCGACGCCCAGCAACTGCCCGAACAACCCCAGCACCATCAGCCTCTGGATGTGGTGGGCATAGGCGTGGCGCTTCAATTGCCCGACGGCATCGGCGAGACAGGCCATCTCCGTCTCGCCGGTCCACAGAACGGCGGGCGCGGGCAGATCCGCGCCGAGCGCGTTCATCTCCCCATAGCCAGGCATCTTCAGCCAGTAGACGCCGCGCACATATTCACGCCAGCCGACGATCTGGCGGATGAAGCCCTCGACTGCGTTCAAAGGTGCCTCACCCGCGTCATGGGCCGCGACGGCGCGCGCGACGAGGTGGCGCGGGTCCAGCAGGTGCAGGTTCAGCGCCGCCGACAGGCGCGAGTGCCAGAGAAAGGGCTCCCCCGCCGCCATCGCGTCCTGGTAACGCCCGAAGTGCGCAAGCCGCCGGTCGAAGAAGTCGCGCGCGGCAACCAGCGCCTCCGCATGCGTGACCGGCCAGTCGAAGCCGTCGAGGTCGCCCGGCGCATCCGGAAAGCGCCGCGCCACCATGTCCATGACCTCGCGCGTGACGGCATCGGGGCAGAAACGGCGCAGGTTCGGCACCTCGGGAGGGCCGGATTTCCCGAAGCTCTCCCGGTTCTCGGCATCGAAGTTCCAGGCGCCGCCGACGGGTGCATCCCCGTCCATCAGGATCGCGTCGCGGCGGCGCAGATGCCGGTACCAGTATTCGAGGACCAGCTCCCTGCGGCCCTCGGCCCAGGCGGCGAACTCCTCCGGCGTGGAGAGGAAATGCCGGTCGGGCAGAATGTCGAGGGGAAGGCCCGCCTCCTCCGCCGCCTTTTCCAGAAGCCGCGCGACACGCCAGTCGCCGGGCAGGACCGCGGCGATCCTTTCGGGCCGGTGGCGCGCGACGGCGCGCGCGATCTCTCCCTCGAATGTGCCGGTGTTCCCGGGATCGTCGAGGCGCACATAATCGACCGGCCGCCCTTGCTCCTCCGCCTCCGCCGCATGGTGGCGCATGGCGGAGAAGAAGAGCACGAGGCGCTGGGCATGCTGCGGCACATAGGTGGCCTCGTGCGCCACCTCCATCATCAGGACGCGGTCGCAAACCGCGTCGAAGCCGTCGAACAGCGCGCTGTCGTGGTTCAACTGGTCGCCGAACACGACGGCGAGGGTCCGGGTACGGGTCATGGCCGGTGATCTAGCGCGCGATCACGTTGCCGTCATCGGGCATCGCCACGACTTCACGGATGGCGGGGCGACAAGGCTAGACTGCGGGAGATGAGCGCCAAGGTGGACCGCGACAGGCCGATGCCCGCAACCAGCACCAGTGCCGAGGACGACGCGCAGACCCTCTCTGCGCTGCCCGACGGCGAACTGGCCGCGATGGCAGCAGCGGCGGACGAGGTGGAGGCGATGGGCCGCGCGCTTGCCCGAGGCGGTCGCAACCCGGTCGGCCAGGTGCTTGCCGGGCAGGGCACGTTCTACGAGATGAACCACTACCCCGACGGCGACGTCTACGACGACGAGAGCCACGCCCAATACTACTACCACGCGCACCGCACGGGCACTGCCGAGCATGGGCACTTCCACACCTTCCTGCGCGCGAGGGGCATGGAGGCACGCATGAGGCCCGCGCCCTACGACGGCAACTGGCCGCGACCGTTGGGGGAGGATGCGATCGCCCACCTCGTCGCGGTGTCGATGGACAAGGCCGGCGCGCCCATCGGGCTGTTCACCACCAACCGCTGGGTCACGGGGGAAACGTTCTACGCCGCCGAGGACGTGATCTCGATGCTCGACCGGTTCGAG
>JAJLJT010000067.1:0-8105 GCA_033844555.1 Alphaproteobacteria bacterium
GACGTAATCCTCGCCCATCGTCTCCAGCACGGAGGAGCGGGTGACGCGCGCCAGGATCGCAGCCTGCGGCAGGGCGAGTGCGAGCGCGGGCAGCAGCAGCGAGACGACGGCTGCCTGCCAGCCCTTGTCCCAGCCCGCGAAACCTCCTGCCGGCACCCAGCCGAGCCAGACCGCGAAGACGAGGATCAGCAGCATGGCGAACCAGAAGTTCGGCACCGCCACGCCCAGTTGGGCAAAACCCATGACGCCCGCGTCGGCGGCGGTGTTGTGGCGGGCGGCCGCGAAGACGCCCGCCGGTATGGCGATCGCCGTGGACAGGAGGATTGCCATTATGGCGAGCGGCACGGTGACGCCGATGCGCTCGCCCACCAGTTCCGTGACGGGACTGCCATAGGTGTGCGAGACGCCCAGCGAGCCGGTCAGGATTTCGCCCCACCAGCCGAGGAAGCGGACATGGGCCGGCAGGTCGAGGCCCATCTGGGCGCGCAGCGCGGCGAGCGTGTCCTCCCGCGCGCCCGTCCCCAGGATGACCGCCGCGGGATCGCCCGGCAGTACCTCCATGACCAGGAAGATCACGAGCGACGCCCCGAAGAGCGTCGCCGCAAGCGCCAGCAGCCGCCTAAACAGGAAGGCGGTCATGCGCTCAAGCGTCCATGACAGAGGTGCGGCGGGACATGCGCATGCTCAGGTGACCCTTCATGCCCCGCCGTCCCGTCACTGCGTCCAGCGGACCCCTGTCAGGTCGTTGGCCTGCACCGGGCTGTTTTCCCACAGGCCTTCGAGCCCCGCCTTCCAGACGCCGAGCTTGGGCAGCTGGAACAGGAAGACGTTGACCGCGTCGTCGGCGAGCTTGCGCTGGGCGTCGCCCATCAGCGCATAGCGCGCCTCGGTCTCGGCCGTCAGGTTCAGCTTGTCGATGATCGCGTTGAACTCGTCGCTGACATAGTTGAAGTAGTAGTCGGTGCCACGGGCATAGATACCGATGTCCATGGGCTCGGTGTGGGAGACGATGGTCAGGTCGAAATCGTCGCCCCGGAACACCTGCTCCAGCCATTGCGGCCACTCGACCGGAATGATCTCCAGCTTGACGCCGACCTCCGCCAGCTGTGCGGCGATCAGTTCGCCCCCGCGCCGCGCATAGGACGGCGGCGGCAGCTTCAGCGTGGCCGAGAAGCCGTCCGGATAGCCCGCTTCGGCCAGCAGCTTGCGTGCGCCGTCCTTGTTGTAGGGATAACGGCCCGTCAGGTCCACATAGGCCGGGTGGTGCGGCGCGAAGTGCGACCCGATCGGGGTCCCGTTGCCGAACATGGCCCCGTCGATCAGGGCCTTGCGGTCGATCGCGTGGCTCAGCGCCCGGCGTACCCGAACATCGTCGAAGGGCTTCTGCTGGTTGTTGATGGCGAGGATCGTCTCGCCCTCGGTCGAGCCGATGACGACCTCGAAGCGCGGATCGGCCCGGAATTGCTCCAGTGCCTCGCCCGCCGGGAAGTTTGCGAAGGCGTCCACGTCACCGGCGAGCATCGCCGCGACCGCCGCAGCCGGATCGCTGATGAACTTGAAGGTCGCCGACGCGAGCGCCGGCTTCTCGCCCCAATAGCCGTCATGGGCGGAAAGCTCGACCCGGTCGCCCTTGACCCAGCGGTCCACCTTGAACGGACCGGTGCCGACCGGCTGGTCCTTGTTGGTGTCGGCCGAGGACGGCTCCACGATCACCGCGTCGCCCCAGCCGAGGTTGAAGAGCAGCGCGCCGAACGGGTTCTTGAGCGTGATGCGCACGGTCGCGGGATCGACGGCCTCGACCGTCTCGATGGGCGCGAAAAGCTGCTTCTGCGCGTTGACGGATCCTTCCGCCATCGCCCGCTCGAAGCTGAAGACCACATGCTCCGCCGTCATCTGAACGCCATTGTGGAAGGTGACGCCGTCGGCCAGCTTGAAGGTGTAGACCTTGCCGTCCTCGCTGATCTCCCAGCTGCGGGCCAGCGCGGGCTGAACCGCGCCCGTGCTGTCGACCCGCGTCAGCCCCTCGAAGACGTTGGCGTAGACCACCTCGTCGATCGCCGCGGCCGCGCCTGCCGTGGGGTCGAGGTGCGGCGGCTCCAGCACCATGCCCATGGTCAGGCTGGTGTTCGCCGCCATCGCGGGCCATGCCAGCGCAGCGGCCGCGACCGCGGCCAGTGCAAGGCGTTTCAACTTGGTCATCGTTTGCGTTCCCTCGTCTGCGGCCGGCGGCCCGCGGCTCGTCCGCGGGGCTGACAAGGCGTGCCGGCCATTCCCCGTCTGTCGTTATCCCGCCGCGCCGGTCAGGGCCAGGGCCGCCCCTGCCATGACCTTTGCGGACGCCACCATGTCGTCGATCACGATAAACTCGTCCGGCTGATGCGCCAGATCGAGAATTCCCGGACCGTAGGCGATGCAGTCCTTCAGGTGCCCGAAGCGGGCGATGTGCTTCTGGTCGTAGGTGCCGGGCGAAACCACATACTCGGGAGACTTCCCGAACTCGCGCGCGATCTCGCGGGCGACGGCCTGCACGACGGGGGCGCTTTCATCCGTCATGGTCGGCACGAACTCCAGTATGTCGCGGATGCGGTAGCGGAAGCCGGGCCGGTCCGTGGCCAGACGCTCCAGGATTCCGGTCACTTCCCGCTTCACGTCGTCCGGGTCTTCCTCGATCAGGTAGCGCCGGTCGATCACCATGCGGCAGCTGTCGGGCACGCAGGGCGAGGGCAGCCCCTCGAACTCCTCCGCGAGCCCGCCGTGAATGGAGTTGATGTTGAGCGTGGAGGCGCGCGCGCCTTCCGGCACCACGGGCATGGACGTGCGGCGCGCGTCGAGCGCGGGGATCAGTTCCCGCTCGATCCGGTCGAGGAAGGCGCCCATGTGGCGCACCGCGCAGTCGCCGAGGAAGGGCATGGAGCCATGGGCGATCCGGCCCAGCGTCTCCACCTCCGCCCACCAGACGCCGCGGTGGCCGAGGCAGATCCGGTCGACGTTCAGCGGCTCCGGGATGATCACGTGGTCGACGCGGGGCTTCGAGAAATAGCCCTTCTGCGCCATGTAGCCGACGCCGCCATAGCCGCCCGATTCCTCGTCCACCGTGCCCGAGATCTCCAGCGCGCCATGGAACGGGATGCCTGCCTCGAGGATTGCGTCGACCGCGATCATCGCGGCGGCCAGCCCGCCCTTCATGTCGCAGGTCCCGCGCCCGTAGATGCGCCCGTCCTTCACCACGGCCTCGAACGGATCGACCGTCCAGCCCTGTCCGGCCTGCACCACGTCGATGTGTCCGTTGAAGTGGACGCACGGACCCGGGCCCTTGCCTTCGATCCGGCCGACGACGTTGGTGCGGGGGTAGCGGTCGGAGTCGCCGGGGGTGCCTTCGCCGCGCACATATTCGACCGTGAAGCCGCGTGCCTTCATCCAGCCGCCGATCAGTTCCGCACACGGGGTATAGGCGTCGCCCGGCGGGTTTACCGTCGGGATGCGCACGAGGTCGCGGGTCAGCGCGACCAGTTCATCGCGCTTGGCATCGATACGGGCGTTCAACTCGGCGGAAATGGGCGATCACTCCTCGAAGAACCGGCATGTTTCGGGCGAAAGCCTATGCCCGGACGGGTGGGGGTGCAACCGGCGCGGCCGGCCGGGGGCAGGCTTCCTCGACAGCGGACCTTGAACGCGCTAACTTTCACCTTCGGTCGGGCGTAATTGGCCCGGCGCATGGCGTACCCCTGAGGACCGCGGGACGGGCGAAGTGCACGATGCGCTGGCCTTGCACGCACCAGATGAAGGAGTCGCATGATGAAATCCGTTCTTGCCATTGCCGCCGTTGTCGCGCTCGCTGCCGGTCCTGCCGCTGCGGGGTGCGCGGGCCATGTCGCCAGCAGCGAGACCAAGCAGTCCGTGGCCCAGTCCAAGGCGCCTGCCGCGTCGGCAGAGCAGGTCAAGGTCGCGGAGCGTAAGGCCGCGCAGAGCAAGGCGACAAACTGACTTCCCGGAGAAGCTGGGCGCGGTTCACGTGCCCAGCTTGTCCGCGAGGTCGAGGAAGTCGTCGGCGATCACGTCCCAGTCGCTTTCGGGCGCGAGATCGGTTGTCTGGCCTGCGCCATGCTCGGCCGGCCGCGAGACGAATCCAGTTCTGAGGCCGCAAGCGCGCGCCGCGGCAAGGTCGTCGTTGTGGGCGGCGACCATCATGCACTCCTCCGGGGCAAGCGAGAGGGCCGCCGCCGACGCGAGATAGACCGCCGGCTTCGGCTTGTAGTCGTGTGCGATCTCGGAGCCGAGCACCGTGTCCCACGGCAGGTTTCCGTGGCGCGCCAGGTGCACCATCAGCGAGATGTTTCCGTTCGACACGGGCGCAAGCAGGTAGCGCGTGCGTAGCCGCGCGAGACCCGGCACCGAATCCGGCCAGGGGTCCAGCCGGTGCCACGCGCGGGAGAGATCGTCGCGCACGCCTTCCGTCACATCCGAGATACCGTAGGCGTCGAGCGTCGCGTCCAGGTTCTCCCTGTGCAGCGTATCGAGCTTCACATAGCCGCGCGATCCGCTGCGGATCCGTTCCATGGCCGGCTGGTAGAGGCCGCGCCAGTGGTCGGCCATGGTCTCCCAGTCTGCGCCGGCCCCTTGCCGCGCGCCGAACGCGGCGAGTTCGCGGACGATGCTGGTCCGCCAGTCGACCACCGTCCCGAACACGTCGAAGAAGAGCGCCTGCACCATCGCGCGTTGCTCCCATTGCTCCCTTGGATCGTACCTCGAGAGCCTACACGCCGCATGGCCCGCCGCGAAGGCGTGGAGCGTCGATGTGTAAAGGCTGAGATTTCGAGTGTAAGGATGCCTGACCGATCAGCATGCGATGCATAGAAAAGCATTGAAAAATGGGGCGGAGATGAATGGCATGTGCGTTGCATGTGTTGCCGCAGTACAAGTAGGGCCCGTTCGCGCGGGTCCACAGGCAAAACGAGGTGTTGGTTATGTTCATTCGTACGTTCGGTGCCGTTGCGGCGGTTGCTTCCTCCTTCGTGCTTTGCGGCACCGCCGCCGCCGCTCCGCTCACGCACGATACCGAGGCGGAATTCACAATCACCGCGAACCAGACTGCGGGTGTCTCCGCGGCGCGCTCGATCCTCGGCAACATGTTCGATTCGGACACCTCCACGATGTATTCGCTGGGTCTGGGCGGCGACATCGCGCTCGAGCTGGTTCCGGCCGACCGCGCGATCGACAATGGCGCTGTCGTCGAACTGACCGGCGTCGGGTCGAACCATGCGGAGTCGGCGACCCTGTCGCTCTTCGACGTGGTTGCGGGCACCTGGCTGGACGTCGCAACGCTCTTCAACGGGGCTGCGCCCGGCGGCTGGAACGTCGTCGACCTCGGGACCGGCGCTGCGTCCTTCTCCGTGACTTCCGCCGGTGCGCCGGGGACGTTTGCGTTCACGATCAACAGCGGTCTCTTCAATGCCGTGCGGCTGACGGATACCTCGTCCAGCATTTCGGGTACGGGTTCGACGGATGGCTTCGACATCGCGGAATTCTCCGTGACGTCGATGCCGGTTTCCGAGCCTGGCCTCCTCGGTCTCCTGGGCCTCGGCCTGGCTGGTGTCGGGGCCGTTGCCCGCCGTCGCTGAGCCTGGCGAGGACATTAGCTTGTCTCAGGGCGGCCTTCGGGCCGCCCTGTCGCATTCAGCCTGAAGGCACGGCGTGGCGTATCGCTCAGCCGACCGTGGGCGGGGAGAGCGTGCCGACCTCGCCCTCGGTGACGAGCGGCGCGCCCGTCATCTCCTGCAGCCGCTCAATGGTCATGCCGGGCACCATTTCCTTCAGCACGAAGCGGCCGTCCTGCACGTGGATCACCGCGACGTCGGTGAAGATGCGCGAGACGACACCGACGCCGGTCAGCGGATAGGTGCAGCGCTCGATCAGCTTGTGCTCGCCGGTGCGCGTGACATGGCTGGTGATGACCCAGACCGACTTGGCGCCGACGACGAGGTCCATCGCCCCGCCCACCGCGGGCACCGCGTCGTCGCCCGCCCGCCAGTTGGCGAGGTCGCCGTTGGGCGCGACCTGGAAGGCGCCGAGGATCGCCACGTCGATGTGCCCGCCGCGGATCATCGCGAAGCTGTCGGCGTGGTGAAAGAAGGACGCGCCGGGCAGGAGCGTCACCGGCTTCTTGCCCGCATTGACGAGATCGTAGTCTTCCTCGCCTTGTGGCGGGCGCTCGCCAAAGCCCAGGACGCCGTTCTCGGTGTGATAGGTGACCTGCCGGCCCTCGGGCACGAACTGGGCGACCTGTTCGGGGATCCCGATGCCGAGGTTGGCATAGGTTCCGTCGGCGATGTCCTGCGCTGCGCGCCAGGCCATCTGTGCGCGGCTGAGGCGCGTCACGGTTTCGGTGCTCATGGATAGACGGCTCCTTCGGCGAACAGCAGTTCTTCCTGGGCGGGGTTCGCGACCTGCACGATGCGGTCGACGAAGATGCCCGGCGTGACCACCGCCTCGGGGTCGATCGCGCCCGGTTCGAGCACGTTGCGGACCTGCACGACGGTCGTCTGCGCCGCCATGCACATGACAGGGCCGAAGTTGCGCGCCGACATGTTGTAGAGCAGGTTGCCCGCGCGGTCCGCGGTCTCCGCCTTCACCAGGGCGTAGTCGGCCCGTATCCAGTGCTCCATCACATAGTCCCGGCCGTCGAAGGTGCGTACCTCCTTGCCCTCGGCAAGCGGGGTGCCGACCGAGGCCGGGGTGTAGAAGGCCGGGATGCCCGCGCCGCCAGCGCGGATCCTCTCGGCCAGCGTGCCTTGCGGAACCACCTCCAGCTCGATTTCGCCCTTGAGGTAAAGTTCGGTGAACGCCTTCGGATTGGCCGAGCGCGGGAAGGAGCAGATCATCTTGCGGACCCGCCGCTCGCGGATCAGTGCCGCCAGGCCGACGTCGCCGTTCCCTGCGTTGTTGTTCACCACCGTAAGGTCGCGCGCGCCCTGGTCGATCAGCGCGTGGACGAGTTCGATGGGCGAGCCCGCGCCGCCGAATCCGCCAACCAGCACGGTTGCGCCGTCGGGCACATCGGCCAGCGCCTCCGCGATCCCCATGACGGGCTTTTCAACGACCTTCGCACGTGCAGTCAAAGTAGCCGGCCTCCCTTCTTGCTGCCTGCCGGCATATCCGGCGGCATGTCTTTTTCGGCGCGGGCCGCCTGTCCCTGCGGCCCGGGCGCGATCTTAGAGGATGCGCGCGGAGACGGCCACCCGAGCCAGGCGCGGGGCCGCTGCCAGCACGTCCGGACCGCGTTGCACGACTGCCGCCCCATGGACCTTTGCGCGCGGCTGCCTATCTCTTCGCCGCAAGACCGGCGTCCGCCGGGACCATGACAAAGGGATGATCGTTCCGATGCGCGAGCAACCGATGACCGACGCTTCTTCAGCTTCCGGCGCCGATGCGATTCGCCCGGTGCTGCGGACCTACCGCGGCATGCCGACCAGCGACGGGGCCGGCGTGCGGCTGTCGCGCGTGATCGGGACGCCCGCGTTGCCCGATCTCGACCCCTTCCTGATGCTCGACGAGTTCCGGGCCGACGATCCGAAGAGCTACATCGCAGGCTTTCCAGACCATCCGCACCGCGGGTTCGAGACGGTGACCTACATGCTCGCGGGCCGGATGCGGCACGGCGACAACCAGGGAAATGTGGGTCTGCTGCGTCCCGGCAGCGTGCAATGGATGACCGCCGGGCGCGGTATCGTGCACTCGGAGATGCCGGAGCAGGAAGACGGCCTGATGTGGGGCTTCCAGCTCTGGGTGAACCTGCCCGCGCGCGACAAGATGACCGCACCCCGCTACCAGGACATTCCGCCGGAGGACGTGCCCGAGGTCGGACTTTCCGGCGGCGGCCGTGTGCGCATCGTCGCGGGCGAGGTGGACGGCGTCGCAGGCGCCGTCAGCGCGATCGCGACCGATCCGGTCTATCTCGACGTGATCCTGCCGCCGGGCGCGTCCTTCGAGCACGCGCTGCCCGCAGGTCACAACGCCTTCGTCTATGTCTACATGGGTGCGGCGCACGTCGGTCCCGAAGGCGCGGCGCAGGAGGTCGGCGAGCGGACGCTGGGCGCGCTGGGAGCGGG
>JAJLJT010000068.1:0-3989 GCA_033844555.1 Alphaproteobacteria bacterium
GTACGACCGCGACGCCTGGCCCGCGATGAAGGTGCGCTTCGCGGAGGTGTTCGCCACGAAGACCCGCGACGAGTGGGACGCGGCGATGGAGGGGCTCGACGCCTGCTACGCGCCGGTGCTGAGCCTGCCCGAGGCGATGACATACCCGCACAATGTGGCGCGCGGCATGGTGCGCGACGTGAACGGCGTCGATCACCCCGCGCCCGCGCCGCGGTTCAGCGACACGCCCGCGGACATCAAGGGCCCGCCGCGGCCCGAGGGCGCGGACACCGACGCAGGCCTCGACGCCTGGGGCGTGAGCGCGGAGGAGCGCGCGGCGCTCCGGCAGGCGGGAGTGATCGGTTAGGACCGTGGACGCGACCGGCCCCGGCGAACCGGGAGAGCATAGCGAACGTCTGAAAGCACTGGTGCTGAGGGTCCAGGGCGCCCTGCTGCTGAGCATCATGGGGCTTGCGCTGCTGAAAGGTCTGGGCGGCGTGACCGGCCTCGAGCCGCTGGCCTTCGCCCTGATGCTGCCGTTCGGCGCGCTGGTCGCGTTCAACGGCACGCGGGTCGCGCGGGTCTTCCTCGCGGCGGCCGCGCTCGCGGTCGTGGCATTGCTGACGCTGGTGGAGACGCCCGGCCCGGTGTTCGGGGAGGCGGTGCGGCGGTCGCTGCTGTTCGTCTCCTTCTTCTCCGCGATCCTGATCCTGCGGGAGGCCACGTTCCGTTCCGACCTGCTGCGGCGGCTCAGCGATTATCTGGTGTCGCAGCCGCCGGGGCGGCGGTTCATCTCGCTGCTGCTCGGCAGTCACCTGTTCGGCGTGATGATGAACATGGGCGGCATCGTGCTGCTGGGTGCGGTGGCGACGCAGAAGAGCAGGCGCGACGGCACGGGCCTCAGCCCGTTCGACCAGAGGCAGGCGGCACTCGCGGTGCTGCGGGGGTTCGCGCCCACGGCGATGTGGTCGCCGCTGTCGCTCACGCCGGTCGTCGTCTCCTCGCTGGTGCCGGGGGTGCGGATCGGCCAGCTCGTCGCCTGGGGCATCGGGTTCGCCGCGGCGATCCTCGCCATGTCCTTCGTGGTCAACCGGCTGGAGACCTGGACCGAGCGGCGCAAGCGGCAGGCGACGATGACCGCCGCCGCAGCCGCGCCCGCGCGCCCGCCCACGCCGTGGCGCACGCTGTTCGCGGTCCTGGGGGTGGTGCTGCTGATCTTCGTGCTGATCGCGGCGGGCGTGCGCCTGACCGGGGCAGGGGTTGCCACGGTCGTGACGCTGGTGTTGCCGGTCTTCACGCTGGGCTGGCTGCTGGTGCAGTGCCGCTACACGCTGCGGGCGTGCGTGCGCGGGCCGCTCGCCAATGTCGCGTCACGGACGCTGCCGGCGCAGTCCTCGGAGATCACGGTGATGATGGTCGCGGCCTTCGTCGGGCCGGTGATCGTCGCGGTGCTGCCGGCGGGGGCCATCGCGGACTGGCTCGCCGCGCACCCGCCGCACCCCATCGTGCTCGTCTACGGCAGCTTCCTGATCGTGCTGGTGTCGGGCGCGATCGCGGTCAATCCCATCGTCACCATCGCGGTCATCATGGGCCTGATCGGCGACCCGAGGGACCTTGGCGTGCATCCGCTCTACATCGCGACGACGCTTACCGCGGCGTGGGGGATGGCGGCGCAATTGTCGCCGGTGACGGCGTGCTCGATGATCTCGGCGGGCGCGTTCGGGGTGACGCCGCGCACCCTCGTCTTCGGGTGGAACCGGACATTCGGCGTCGTCGCCATGCTGGCGGCGCTGGTGGTCATCGTCGGGGTTGGGCTTCTGCAGCAGGGCTAGGCCGCCCGCGCGCCACAGGACTGGGAACGGGGAGGACAAGACCGTGGACGAGGTGAAGGTGGACGAACCCGCGCCGGGGGTCGTGCGGCTGCGGATCGACCGGCCGGAGAAGCGCAACGCGCTCTCCATCGCCGTGCGCAAGAGGATCGTGGCGGAACTGGCCCGCATCGACGCCGACCCGGAGCTTCATGCCGCGATCCTGGCGGGCGGAGAGAAGATCTTCGCCGCCGGGGCCGACATTTCGGAGCTGAAGGGCCTTACCCCCGTCGGCATGGCCGCGCGCGGCACCGACGCGATGTGGGACGCGATCGCGGGCTTCTCCAAGCCGCTGATCGCCGCGGTGCGCGGGGTGGCGTTCGGCGGCGGGTTCGAGCTTGCGATGTGCTGCGACATGATCGTCGCGGGCGAGGGGGCGCGCTTCGGCCTGCCGGAGGTGCGGCTCGGCTTGATCCCCGGCGGGGGCGGGACGCAGCGGCTGATCCGGCTGTGCGGCAAGCACCTCGCGATGGACGTGCTGCTGACGGGCCGGACGCTGACCGGGCCGGAAGCGGAGGTGCGCAACGTGGTGAGCCGGTGCGTTCCCGACGCCGAGGTCGAGGACACTGCCGTCGCGATGGCCGCGGCCGCCGCGGCGATGGCCCCGCTGGCCGTCCGGCAGGCGAAGGAGGCCGCCCTGCGCGGCGCCGACGGGCCCTTGCCGACGGGGCTCGCGCTCGAACGCAAGGCGATCCAGGTGCTGTGCGGCAGCGCGGACTTCGCGGAAGGGGTCGAGGCCTTCCTGGAGAAGCGGCCCGCCCGCTTCGAGGGCCGCTGACCCGGCAAAAGACAGCCCCGCCGCACGAAGGTCTCGCAGGGCGGGGCGAGTGACAGGGAATGTCGAGCCGACCCAGGATCGGCCGCACCAAATGAATGTTCATTCAGAATCGGCGGTTTGTCAAGCCGCGTTCCGGGCCCCGGCGAGGTCCGTCCGCCACCCCATGCACCGGCATGGGATCGCGCATGGGGAATGTCATGCATGTGCATGGAGTCGTGCATGGCAGGGTGCGCAGCCGGCGCCGCCCGGCCCCCTTGACGGGTTTGCCTCCGTGTGACTGAATGAATGTTCAATAAGGGGTGCGGCCGGGTGCAACGGCCGCCCCCGCGGGAGCCGGCCGGACGGTTCCGCGGGAGCGACGGGAGGAGCCGATGACAGCCACCGGAGGGGCCGCGATGCAGGACGCGCTGTCCGGTGTCCGCGTCCTCGACTTCACGACGATGATGGCCGGGCCCTACGGCACGCGGCTGCTCGCCGACCTCGGCGCGGAGGTGATCAAGATCGAGCCGCCGGACGGCGACTACATGCGCTATCAGCCGCCGGTCAAGGACGGGTGCAGCCGCTATTTCGGCCATCTCAACGCGGGCAAGAAGTCCATCGCGCTGGACCTGAAAGACAAGGCGGCGCAAGAGGTTGTGGCCCGCATGGTGGCGAACGCCGACGTCGTGATCGAGAACTTCCGCCCCGGCGTGATGGCGCGGCTCGGCCTCGGCTACGACGCCTGCGCGAAGATCAACCCGCGCATCGTCTATTGCTCGATCTCGGGCTACGGGCAGGACGGGCCGGATGCGGAGAAGCCCGCCTACGCCCCGATGATCCACGCGGCCAGCGGCTACGATCTCACGCTTGCGGGCTATCAGCCGGAGGAGGGGCCGCCCGCCGTGACGGGTGTGTTCGTGGCCGATGTGCTGGGCGGTCTCTACAGCGCCTCGGCGATCCAGACCGCGCTCTTCCAGCGGGAGCGGACGGGCCGGGGACAGGCCATCGACACGACGCTGATGGAGTGCATGCTGAACCTGCTGATCTACGAGATCCAGTTCGAGCAGCAGCCCTCGAACGCGCGCCGCCCGCGCTACGGGCCGCTGCCGACGCGCGACGGTTACGTCATCGTCCTGCCGATCAATGCGCGGAATTTTCTCAATATTTGCAAGGCGTTGGGGCATGAGGAGTGGGCCGCGGACCCGCTGTTCTCCACCCCCGGCGACCGGGTCAGGAACTGGGACGCGCTGATGGCGCGGATCGCGGAGTGGACGCGCACGCGCACCGCCGCCGACTGCGAGACGGCGCTGATGGCGGCGGGCGTGCCGGCCTCGCGCTACCGCACGGTGCGCGAGGCGATGGAGGACCCGCAGCTTGCCTTCCGC
>JAJLJT010000069.1:0-3012 GCA_033844555.1 Alphaproteobacteria bacterium
TATGTCGTGCTGGAGGACGAGGAAGGCGCGCTGGCCGGCAAGGGGCCGATCGCGAAGTTCATCCCCGCGCCCGTGCTCGCCCGCATGGCGCACAAGGCAGGGCTGAAGGGGGGCGATGCGCTGTTCTTCTCCTGCGACCAGGCGGACCGGGCGGCAGCGCTTGCCGGCCAGGCGCGCGTGCGCATCGGGCGGGAGCTTGGCTTGCAGGAGGAAGGCACCTTCCGCTTCTGCTGGGTCGTCGACTTCCCGATGTTCGAGTGGGACGAGGACAACAAGAAGGTCGAGTTCTCGCACAATCCCTTCTCCATGCCGCAAGGGGGCATGGAAGCGCTGCTGACCCAGGACCCGCTGACCATCAAGGCCTTCCAGTACGACATCGTCTGCAACGGCATCGAACTGTCCTCGGGCGCGATCCGGAACCATCTGCCGGAGATCATGTACAAGGCGTTCGAGATCGCGGGCTACGGGCCGGAGGTCGTGGAAGGCAAGTTCGGCGGCATGCTCAATGCCTTCAAGTATGGCGCGCCGCCGCACGGTGGCATCGCGCCGGGCGTCGACCGTATCGTCATGCTGCTGGCGGGCGAGGAGAACATCCGCGAGGTCACGCTCTTCCCAATGAACCAGCGCGCGCAGGACCTGATGATGGATGCGCCCGCCGAGGTGGGTGCAAAGCAACTGCGCGACGTGCATATCCGCGTGGTGAAGCCCGAAGCGACCTGATCGGCGCCCGAGGGGGGCTGAAAGGCAAGGCCGCCGGGCGGGGGGTGCCCGGCGGCCTTTCCGCACCGCGTTTCCTGGGGGGAGGGGACGCGGGGGATCTCTTCAATCGAGGTTGATGTCGTCCTTGTCGGTCAATGCGCCGGTCGCGGCACCCGCCGCGCCGCCGATCACCGCGCCGCCGAGAACGCTGCCTCCGGTCAGCGCCGCGCCCGCCGCGCCGACGCCCGCGCCGATGCCGCCGCCGGAGAGCGCCCGCTCGCCTTGCGTGTTGCCGCAAGCCGTCAGCGCGAGCGCGCCGGTAACCAGGGTGATCGCAGCCATCGTACGCATCGGAATGTCCTCCGCTCCTGTTGCGCTGTTGCCATGACAACGGGCGGGGGCGGGGGAGGGTTCCTGCAAGGGTCCGGAAAAGCGAACGGGCCGCCCCTCGGGGGAGGGAGCGGCCCGGCCGTCTGACGCAACGCGGAACGTGCGGTGCGTTTCAGTGAGAGGTCACGAACACCCGCTTGTGCTGCCGCAGGTGTCGCACTTCATGCAGGTGCCGTTGCGCACCAGCGTGAAGTTGCCGCATTCGCCGCAGGGGTCGCCCTCGTAGCCCTTCATGCGGGCCTCGACGATGCGGTCGGTCTGGAGCGTGCCGGAGACGGCCATGGCCAGCGCGCCGTCGGTCGCGCCATAGGCCGCCGCCGCCGCCTCTCCGCCGCCCGCATAGGCAACCGCCTGGGCCGGGGCCTGCGCGCCGCCCGAGATCACCGTCAGGTGGCTGCCGCCCTGCGCCGCGCGCAGGAAACCCGCGCTCGCCACCTTGAAGACCGGCACGGAGGTCACGCCGCTTTCGTCCTCCGGCGCCTTGCCTTCGCCCTCCCCGCCGCCGAGCGCGTCGAAGCGCACCTCCGTCGGGTCGACATGGGCGAGATCGTTGCGCCCGAGGTAGGACACGGCCAGCTCGCGGAACACATAGTCGAGGATCGACGTGGCGTTCTTGATCGTGTCGTTGCCCTGGACGAGGCCCGCCGGCTCGAACCGCGTGAAGGTGAAGGCGTCGACATACTCCTCCAGCGGAACGCCGTACTGCAGGCCGAGCGAGACCGCGATCGCGAAATTGTTCATCAGCGACCGGAAGGCGGCGCCTTCCTTGTGCATGTCGACGAAGATCTCGCCGAGCTTGCCGTCCTCGTACTCGCCGGTGCGCAGATAGACCTTGTGGCCGCCGACGATGGCTTTCTGGGTGTAGCCCTTGCGCCGGTGCGGGAGCTTCTGCCGGTCCGACCGGACGATACGCTCCACGATGCGCTCGGCCACGGCTTGCGCGCGCTCCTGCATCGGGGCCTCGACCGCGACCAGGTCCTCGAGCTCGTCCACATCGTCGTCGAGAAGCTGCGCCGACAGGGGCTGCGACAGCTTGGAACCGTCGCGGTAGAGCGCGTTCGCCTTCAGCCCGAGGCGCCAGGACAGCATGTAGGCGTCCTTGCAGTCCTCCACCGTGGCCTTGTTCGGCATGTTGATGGTCTTGGAGATCGCGCCCGAGATGAAGGGCTGCGAGGCCGCCATCATGTGGATGTGGCTCTCGACCGAGAGGTAGCGCTTGCCGATCCGGCCGCACGGGTTGGCGCAGTCGAAGACGGGCAGATGCTCGTCCTTCAGGTGCGGCGCGCCCTCCAGCGTCATGGTGCCGCAGACGTGCAAATTGGCCTTCTCGATCTCCGCCTTGGTGAAGCCGATCGCCGCCAGAAGATCGAAGTTGTAGTCGTCGAGCGCCGCCTTCTCGATGCCCAGAACGCGGGTGCAGAACTCCTCGCCCAGCGTCCACTTGTTGAACACGAAGCGGATGTCGTAGCAGCTTGCCAGCTGCGCCTCGACCGCGTCGATCTGAGCCTGCGCGAACCCCTTGGACTTCAGCGCGTCGTGATTGACGCCCGGCGCATCGGCCAGCGTGCCGTAGCCGACCGCGTACTTCTCGATCGCGCGGATCTGGTCCGGGCCGTAGCCCAGCGTCTCAAGCGCCTGCGGCACCGCGCGGTTGATGATCTTGAAGTAACCGCCGCCCGCGAGCTTCTTGAACTTCACCAGCGCGAAGTCCGGCTCGATACCCGTCGTGTCGCAGTCCATGACGAGGCCGATGGTGCCCGTCGGCGCGATCACCGAGGCCTGCGCGTTGCGGTAGCCATTGACCTCGCCCAGTTCCAGCGCGCGGTCCCACGCGCGGCGCGCGGCCGTCACCAGGTCGGCATCCGGGCAGTTGGCGGCGTCGAGCGGCACGGGCGTCGTGTTGAGGCCCTCGTACCCCTCCGT
>JAJLJT010000070.1:0-3781 GCA_033844555.1 Alphaproteobacteria bacterium
CTCTGGCCCGACTTCGGGCGGGAGGAGTTCGAGGCTGCCCTTTTCGAGTTTCAGCGGCGGGAGCGGCGGTTCGGCGCCGCGTCGTGAGAGCGGGATGAACCAGCCAAGGACCGGCGCAGGCAGCGCGCGCGCCTTCTGGACCCGCGTGGCAAGCGCAGCTGTGCTTGCGCCTCTCGCCCTGGCCGCGGTATGGGCCGGAGGCGCGGTATATGCCGCGCTGATCTTCGCGGCCGCATTGCTGATGATGTTCGAGGCCGGGTCCATGGCCCGTCTGGACCGGTCCGACATGGGCTTGTCGGTCGGTGGGGTAGGTGCGGCCGTCCTGTTTGCCATCTTCGCCGGACCGGGTCAGGCGCTCGTCATCGGATTGGCCGTCACCGCCGCCCTGGCGGTGCGTACGCGGGGAAAGCCGCAGATGCTGTCGGCACTGGCCCCGGTCTATGTGGTGGCGAGCGCGGCCGCGCTGCTCCTTCTGAGGGCCCACCCCGAGGGCCTGATGCTGATCGTCTGGCTGCTCATCACGGTCTGGGCCGCGGATACCGGCGGTTATGCGGCGGGCAAGACCATCGGGGGGCCGAAACTCGCGCCGCGGATCAGCCCCGGAAAGACATGGGCAGGTCTTGCCGGTACGATGGTGTTCGCGGGGATTGCCAGCGCCGGGTTCGGCTTGGCGACCGGGCTCGGCGCTGTCGTCGCCATGGCGGCCGCAGGCGTGGCGGTCGCTCTCGTGTCGCAGGCGGGCGATCTCGGCGAATCCGCCTACAAGCGTTTCTACGGGTGCAAGGATTCAGGCTCGCTGATTCCCGGGCACGGGGGCATACTCGACCGTGTAGACGGCCTTGTCGCGGCGGCCATTCTGGTATCTGTGGCAACGGCCGCGACAGGAGAAACGGTATTCCAATGGCCGTGACGCAGGCGAAATCCATCCAACCGGCCCCCGTGCGCCGCATTTCGATCTTCGGGGTGACCGGATCGGTCGGCGGCAGTACGGTCGATCTCGTCCGGCGCGTGGGCCTTGCCGGTTCCGGCGGGCGTTTCCTTGTCGAAGCCGTGACGGCGAACCGCAACGTTGCGGCGCTGGCAGAGGCCGCGCGCGACCTGCAAGCCCAGGTTGCCGTCATCGCGGACGAAAGCAAGCTCGGCGAGTTGCGGGATGCGCTGACAGGCAGCGGCGTTGCCGCCGCAGCGGGCGAGGCCGCGCTCATCGAGGCCGCGCGCCGTCCCGTCGATTGGGTCATGGCGGCGATCGTCGGGGCCGCGGGACTCCGGCCCACGCTCGCCGCGGTGGAACAGGGGGCAGCCGTTGCGCTCGCGAACAAGGAGTGTCTGGTCTCCGCCGGTGCGGTGTTCATGAATGCCGTGCGCCGGGGCGGGGCGACACTTCTGCCGGTCGATTCCGAGCACAATGCCATCTTCCAGGTCCTTTCGGGCGCCCGCTTGGCGGATGTCGAGAGGATCACGCTGACAGCATCGGGCGGTCCGTTCCGAACCTGGGATACCGCCGCGATGGGGGCGGCGACGCCGGCGCAAGCGGTTGCGCATCCCAACTGGTCGATGGGCGCGAAGATCTCCGTCGATTCCGCGACGATGATGAACAAGGGGCTGGAGCTGATCGAGGCTGCCCACTTGTTCCCCGTAGGGGAGGACCGGATCGACATCCTCGTTCATCCGCAGTCTGTCGTGCACAGCCTGGTTTCGTTCCGTGACGGCTCGGTCCTCGCGCAGCTCGGCACGCCCGACATGCGAACGCCGATTGCCCATGCACTGGCCTGGCCGGAGCGGATGGAGACGCCGTGCGCCCGGCTCGATCTCGCACGGATCGCCCGGCTGGACTTCGAGGCGCCGGACGAGGCGCGGTTTCCTGCGCTGCGGCTCGCGCGTGCGGCGCTTCAGGCCGATGGCGTCGCGCCGACGGTCCTCAATGCCGCGAACGAAGTGTGCGTCGCCCGGTTCCTCGCCGGGGAGATCGGTTTCCTCGACATTCCGGCGGGGGTGGAACGTGTCATCGAGGCCGTCCTGGCGGAAGCCGGGACCGCTGCCCCTGGCACGATCGAGGAGGTCCTGCACTGGGATGCGCGCGCACGCCGCCTTGCGGAAGGTCTGACGCCGGTCTAGGTCTCAAGAGCGCTCATAATCATTAACGGGTTTCGGGTACTCTCCCCACATGGACTTTCTTTCGAACCTCCCGGCCATTGGCGGAACACTCGGCTACCTCGTTCCGTTTCTATTCGTTCTGACGCTCGTGGTGTTCATCCACGAGCTCGGCCATTTCATGGTCGCGCGATGGTGCGGCGTGAAGATCGACGTGTTCTCGATCGGGTTCGGGCGGGAATTGTTCGGTTTCTATGACCGGCACGGCACGCGGTGGAAGTTCTCGTGGCTGCTGCTGGGCGGCTATGTGAAGTTTCACGGCGACATGAGCGAGGCGAGCACGCCGGACCGGGGCAACCTGTCCCGCATGTCGGAAGCGGAGCGGGCCGAAAGTTTTCATTTCAAGCCCCTCTGGCAGCGCGCCGCGATCGTCGCGGCGGGGCCGTTTGCGAACTTCCTTCTCACCATCGTCATCTTCGCCGGCGGGTTCATGGCCGTGGGGCAGTACGTTTCGCCGCCGCGCGTCGATGGCGTGGCGCCCGGCAGCGCGGCCGAGCGGGCGGGCTTCGAGGTCGGCGACGTGATCGTCAGTGTGGACGGCGCGCAGGTCGAGAGCTTCTCCGACGTGCAGCGGATCGTGGTGACGTCCGGGAGTTCGACGTTGACCTTCGTCGTCGACCGTGCGGGCGCGCGTGAACAGATCGTCGCACGCCCCGACCGGGTGCAGGCGGACGACGGTTTCGGCAACACGGTGACGCAGCCGCGACTCGGGATCCAGCACGACGCCAACTCCGGGGAAGGCGGGCGAATCGTTCGCTACGATCCGGTCTCGGCGGTCTGGATGGGGGTCGAGGAGACGTGGTTCATCATCAGCAACACGATTTCCTATGTCGGCCGGATGATTTCCGGAACGGAAGAGACAGACCAGCTCGGCGGTCCGATCCGGATCGCGAAAATGTCCGGGGACGTTGCGCAGATCGGGTTTTTGGCGCTTCTGAACCTTGCCGCGATCATCTCCGCAAGCATCGGATTGATAAACCTCTTCCCGGTTCCGTTGCTCGATGGCGGGCACCTTCTCTTCTATGCTTTCGAGGCGGTGCGTGGTAAACCGCTGGGCGAGCGGGCGCAGGAAATGGGGTTCAAGATCGGCCTCGTCTTGGTCCTGTCGCTCATGGTTTTTGCCACTTGGAACGATTTCGTCCATCTCCGTGTGTTCGACGCAATCAGCAGTATCCTGTCCTGACCCGGGGGCGCCGCGCGGACGCCGGTTCCCCGGGGTCGTTCGCCGTTCCCTCATCGCCCTTGCCGCCGGTGCCGCGCTCTTTGCTGCGCCGGTTCTGGCCCAGACCGCAGCGGTCGGTTCCGCACCTCTTGGTGCGCCGGTCCAGGGGACTGCGCTGGAGCGTGTCGTGGTCACGGGCAACCAGCGGATCGAGGAAGCGACTGTTCGCTCCTACATGGCGCTCAGCCCGGGCGACCCGATCACGCCGGCGCGAATCGACCAGTCGCTGAAGACGCTCTTCAACACCGGTCTCTTCGCCGATGTCTCGATCCGGCAGGACGGGGCGTCGCTGATCGTTTCCGTGGTGGAGAACCCGATTGTCAATCGCGTCGCCTTCGAGGGGAACGATGCCCTCGACGACGAGGAACTCCGGGTCGAGACGCAGCTGCGTCCGCGGGTGGTCTTCAC
>JAJLJT010000071.1:0-9180 GCA_033844555.1 Alphaproteobacteria bacterium
GAATTCACGGTCCAGCCCGTGGGCGTCCTCTCGATCGGCGCGGCGGCGGGCGGCGGGGGCGGTAACGTGACGCCGATGGCCGGAATGCGGCCCGCGGGCATGCCCGGCGCACCGGGCATGCCGTCCGGCGGGGCGGGCGTGCCGGGCTTCCCGCCGCCGGGGGCCGGTGCGGCGGGGTTTGCGCCCGGGGCCGCGCCTGCCGGTGCCGCCGCGGCGACCGGTACAGGCGGCGGTGTGGGCGCAGCGCTGCAGCCCGGCCAGGGGTTGCCGCCGCGCCCGCCGCAGGGAAGCTGATATTTCGAGGGCCGCGTGACGCGGAGCGGTCGATCCGTGGCCGGACCTAGCGGCGGATGACCTGCGACAGGATGCGCGCCACGGGCGTATAGGCCTGGCGCGGGATCGGCTGGCCCAGCGGTGCGGCCCTTATGAGGCTCTCGACGAGTTGCGGGTCGGACACGACGGGGATGGAGAGGCCCTGTGCCGTGTTCACGATCTTCTCCGCACTGTCGTCGTAGCCCTTGGCGACGGTGACCGGCACCGGCACCCGGTTGGCGTCGTAGGCGAGCGCGATCGCCCCCTTGCTGCCCACGATGACCACGGCCGCGTTCGCGGTGCCCATGCGCGCCCCGCCCCCCTGCGCAGCCTCGCGCTGCAGGCGCCGGCGCTCGCCGCGGATCTCGGGGCTTCCGAACATTTCCTTCATCTCGTTCTTCATCTCGGTCCGGGACATCTTCATGTCGCGGCGGAACAGCCAGCGCTGCAGCAGGATGTCGAAAATGGCGCCGAGGATGAACAGGACGATGGCCGCCGCGATCACCGCCAGCGTGAGGCGCACGAACACAGGCACCACGCAGTCGAACCCGCAATAGCCAAGCCGCGTCAGCCAGCGGAAGCCGCCCCAGAGAACGGCGCCCAGCGTGACGACCATCAGGAAGACCTTCACGAAGGACGTGCCGAAGGTCACGAAGTTCCGCACCGCGAAGATGCGTCCGAAGCCGCTTACCGGATTGATCTTCTCGGGCCGCGGCACGATCGGCTCGACGGCGAAGACGAAGCCCTTGAGCACGAGAATGCTGGTAATGATCACCGACACGATCACGATGGCGTAGAGCGGCATGCTGATGTCGGTGATCATCTCGAGCGTGCGCTGGAGGACGGTTTCCTGCGCCTCGCCGAAGGGCAGGGGGATCGCGCCGGCGGCAATCGCGTAGACCTGGACGAACAGGATCACGGTCGCCGGAGTGGCGACGATGCAGTAGAGCAGCCCGATCACGATCTTCAGGCTGTTGACCGTTTCCTGGCTCTGTTCGACCTGCCCCCGCCGCCGCGCGTCACGAAGTTTCTTCTGCGACGGCGGGAGATTTTTCTCTTCCGTGTCGCTCATGGGAAGAGCGCCTCGAGCCGGGCCCCCACGGTTTCCCGTGTCGGCAGGTCATGGGCATGAAACGGCACGAAGAAATAGGCCATGATCATCAGGCCGACGAGAAAGATCAGGTTCTTCAGCGTCAGCGACAGTTCGAACACCTGGATCTGCCGTGCGAACTGGTTGACGAGCGTCAGCGTGAGTTCCGCGAGGAACATCGCGATCAGGAAAGGTGCGGCATAGACCAGCGCGATCCGGAACAGGGCGTCGAGAAAGCCCATGAGGAAGGCGGGCGCGCCTGCGCTGAAGTCGGGCAGCAGCACCCCCAGCGGCCAGATGCCGTAACTGTCGTAGAGCGCGCCCGCCAGGATCAGCCCGCCCCCCATCAGCAGGAAGAAGGTCACGTGCGCCATGTCGCTCAGATTGGCGAAGACGCCGGTCTGCGCGCCTGTCGCGGGGTCGGCGATCTGCGCGGCCGTGGCGCCGCGGTAGAAATCGACGAACTCGGCCGCCGCCGCGACGCCCCAGATCGGGATCGCAAGGATCGCGCCGACGATCATGCCGACGAGGATCTCCTTTCCGGCATGCACGGCATACATGACCCCGCCTGCGGCGCGCAGCGGTTCGACCATGTCGACGGCGAGCGGCACGACGGGCAGCGCGATGGCGATCGCGATCCCGCCCCGCACTGCCGGTCCGAATTGCGGAATCGTGAACGCCGGGAAGACGCTCATCAGCCCGAACACGCGTGCCGCCGCGAGCCCCAATGCCGCCAGCCAGTCGACGATGGTGTCGAAGGATTGCAGGAAGGCGGGGTCGAACATGGCGCGCAGCGGCCCTCCCGGCGCCTACTGGACCAGGTGGGGGAAGTCGCGGAAGACCTCCACCGTCAGGTCGACGAGGGGGCGCGAAAGCTGCGCGCCGAGGTAGAGCAGCGAAAGGCCGACCGCGAGCAGCTTCACAGCCTGCGGCAGCATCTGGTCCTGGATTTGCGTCAGCGCCTGGAACAGCGCGATGATGAAGCCGACGCCGGTCGCGATCAGCAGGGGCGGTCCGGCGTAGAGCGCGGTCACCAGCGCCATCTTGTAAAGATACTGGCTGAACATCGTCGGATCCATGTCAGCCGCCTCCCGGCGTGTAGCTGAGCACGAGCCCGTACGCGAGCCGCGTCCAGCCGTCGGCCACGACGAACAGGAAGAGCTTGAACGGCACCGACAGGATGATCGGCGACACCATCATCATGCCGAGCGCCATCAGGATCGCCGTGATGATGAGGTCGACCGCGATCAGCGGCAGGTAGAGCAGG
Source organism: Alphaproteobacteria bacterium (assembly GCA_033844555.1). Taxonomy (GTDB): domain Bacteria; phylum Pseudomonadota; class Alphaproteobacteria; order Futianiales; family Futianiaceae; genus Futiania. The sequence goes on from JAJLJT010000071.1 coordinate 2,670, forward strand.
AAACCGATCTCGAACGCGCGCGTCAGTTCGGCGACCACGAAGGCCGGAACCAGCACGAAGAAGCTGTCGTCCGCATAGGGTGGGATGTCGGGACGTTCCGCCCCGGGCGGGGTCGAGACGCTGACGATGGCGTCGACGAAGAAGGCGCGCTGCGTCGGCGTCGTGTAGCGGGTCAGGAATTCCTTCACCGGCCCGGAGATGGCCTCGCCCGCCGCGGTCCAGTCCTCGATGGTCTCGAACTGCTGGCCGGGCGCGGTCAGCGCCGCCGTGATCTCGTTCAGCATCGGCGAGGTGACATAGATCGCCAGGATGATCGCCAGCGCGTTCACCACCAGGTTCGAGGGTACGCCCTGGATGCCCAGCGCGTTGCGCACGATCAAGAGCACCACGACGATCTTGGTGAAGCCCGTCACCAGGACCGCGAGGAACGGCAGCAGGCCGATCGCGGTGGTGAGCGCGATCAGCCCGACGAAGTTGAAGCTAGCCGGCTCCATGGCCGAACAGCCTGAGAATACGGATGCCGACGTTCTGGCCCACCCGGACCAGCTCGCCCTTGCCGATCCGCCGCCCGCCTCCAAGGATCGTCACGGGTTCCGTGATCGGCACGCCGAGGTCGACGACATAGCCGGGGCCGAGCGCGGATAGCTCCGACACGGCAATCTCCTTGCGGCTCAATTCGAAAATCAGGGTGACCGGCAGGTCGTCCAGGGAACCGGCCGTCTCGCCCCCGGTCACAGGTTCGGTTGCCGGCGGGCCATCGTGTGTCGTCATCGTCCATCCTTCCGGTGAGCTGAGGGTCTGGTCCGGGCCAGCGAAGGTGAGCTGGGTGCCCTGCACGTTGGCGACGAAGAGCCGCCGCTCCGCCACGGCCACCACGACCTGGCTGCGCGACAGGCGCTCCTCGTCGAGCAGCAGGATGTCGCCGGGCATGAGCGTGGCGACCTCGCCGCGGGTGGACAGCAGGCTGCCGGTGCGGACCGACAGGGGCAGGCGAAGCTCCCGCACCCACGCGGCGGCGGTGCGGTTGCGCCGGATGCGGCGGGCGAAAAGGTCCGCGAGGCGGGGCGACAGGCGTACGGAGACCGTCGCGGGCGGAAGTCCGGCGGCGGTGACGGTCACGTGCACCGTGCGGCGCATCGGAACCACGCGCGCCGCCGGTGCGGAGAGCGAAAGCCGAACCGGTTCTCCGAGGGCCGTCTCCAGCGCGTCCAGCGTTTCCTCGAATGCGAGTTCCAGCGCAAGCGCCAGCTCGACCGGGGGACACGGGCCGGAGGTGAGCCCTGGCGACAGCGCGCCGAGCAGATGATCGGCGAGGCGGCGGGGACAGGCGAGCGTGGCGACGTCTCCGCCTGCCTCGAGGCAGATCACGACCGCGTCGCCTTCGCGCGCCGCCCTGTCGGCGACGAGGCTCCAGCGGACCTCGAAGCGGATGCCCGCCGCTTCGATCGCGAGCGGTGCGTGCGGATGCGCGAACGCCCGGTCGAGCGGCACGAGGTCCGGATCGACGGCTGGCCAGAGAAAGGGCTCTGCCACCAGATCGTGTGACGTGGTCGTCACGCGCCAAACTCCCAACACGGCTCCAACGCAACAGGCAAGGACAGCGGAGCATTGCCGCCCGCACCCTCCCCGGATCCTCCGGGGAGGCCCCATCTCTAACCGGTCAAGGTTGCGAAATCCGTGCCATCGCGAAGCGGTCCTGGGCGATTTCCTCGATTTCCTGCTCCTCGCGCTGCAGGGCGGCGCGGGCATGATCGCCACGGACCTTGGCGGCGACCTCCTCGACGGCGCCGCAGGCCTTCTGCGCGGTGGCGTAGGCCGTTTTCGCCTCCTGCTCTTCGCGCATCAGCCGGTGCACCTCCTCCTCGTGCCGCTTGATCATGCCCGCAAGCCGCGTGCCTTCTGCCTCGAGCGCGGCGGACTTGACCTCGATGGCGGTCCAGTCGCCGGGGGTCACGGGGCGTCCGACCATGGCGGTGTAGAGGGCGTTCAGGATCTGCGGCTTGCGTTGTTCGTGCGCGGCCAGCGCGCGCCGCGCCGCGACCATGGCGGCCTGCGCCTTCTCGCGCGCCTTGCGCGCGCGGGCCAGCGCGTCGCGTGCGGCGTCGGCGCGGTCGCGCCGGATCTGGACGAGGCGGGCGACGTCCTTCGGGCTCATGCCGCGAGCCGCTTCAGCCAGTCGATGGTCTCGCGCACGCCGGTCGGATCGTCGGTCTGCTGGCGCAAGAAGGCGAGGATGTCGTTGCGCCGCGCGATCGCCTTGTCGGCCAGCGCGTCGGAGCCCTGACGGTACTCGCCGACCTGCAACAGCAGTTCGACCTCGTTGTACTTGGCGAGCAGTTCGCGGGCATGGGCTGCGGCGCGCAGATGCTCCTTGTCGGCGACCTGCTCCATCATGCGCGACCGGCTGGCGAGCACGTCGATGGCCGGGAAATGCGCCTGGTCGGCGAGCTTCCGGCTGAGGATGATGTGACCGTCGAGGATCGAGCGCACCTCTTCCGCCACGGGATCGGAGCTTTCCTCGCCTTCGACGAGGATCGTGTAAAAGGCGGTGATCGAGCCGGCCTTCGACTTGCCGGGCCGTTCCAGCAGGCGCGGCAGAGTCGCGAACACAGAGGGTGGGAAGCCGCGCCGGGTCGGCGGTTCGCCTGCCGCGAGGCCCACCTCGCGCAGCGCCCGGGCAAAGCGGGTCACGCTGTCCATCAGCAGCAGCACGCGCATGCCCTGGTCGCGGAAATACTCCGCAATGGCGGTCGCGACATAGCCGGCCTTCATCCGTTCGACCGACGGCCGGTCGGAGGTCGAGGCGACGACGACCGCGCGCTTCATCCCCTCCTCGCCGAGGTTGTGCTCCACGAACTCCCGCACCTCGCGCCCGCGCTCTCCGATCAGGGCGATCACCGTGACGTCGGCCTCGGTGTTGCGGGCGATCATCGACATCAGCACGGACTTTCCGAGGCCGGGCGAACCGAAGATGCCGAGGCGCTGCCCTTCCGCCACCGTCATGAAGCCGTCGACGGCGCGGATGCCGACACCGATGGGGCGGTCGGCGAAGTCGCGTGCTTCCGGCGGCAGGGGATCCACCTCCACGGGTCGCGGAACCAGTGTCCCCAACGCCGACCGGTCCGCACCCAAGGGGCGGCCGAGGCCGTCGAGCAACCGGCCCATGATGCCGGGTCCCACATGCACCTGCAGCGGGTGACCCGTCGGGATAACCTCCGATTCCGGCGAAAGGCCGCGGACGTCGCCATAGGGTGTGAGCAGGCACCGCTCGCCGGAGAAGCCCACGACCTCCGCCAGCGTCGTGCTGCGCGCCCGGCGGTCGACGACACGGCACAGGTCGCCGATGGAAACGCCGTGCGCCTCGGCCTCCAGCATGGTGCCCAGCGCCCGAACCACGCGGCCTTTCAGCGGCCGGGACTCGAGACTGTCCACGGTCGCGTGGAAGTGCTCCCACCGCCGCGAGATCCGCTCGCGCAGGGTGCTGCGGGGCATCGGCGCCGTCATGGGGTCCCCTCGGGCCGGTCGTCGCGCAGCGCCAGTTCGATCGCCTCGAGCTGAAGCGAGACGTCGGCATCGATCGTGCCGAGGTCGGAGTCGATCCGGCAGGCGTCCTCCGGCAGGGTGTCGTCGGCGGTGACGCCAGCCTTCGGCACCGGTCGGCCCTCGGCACGGAATGCCTCCAGCGCCGCCTCGACACGCGCGACCGCCGCCGGGTGGACGCGGATGTCCAGCCGCCGCGCGCTGCGCAGGTCCGAGACGGCGGCAGCCGCTGCGGCGGCGACCTTGTCCCCCACGGGGATGTCGCCCAGAACGCGCCGGACGATCTTCATGGCTGCGGCCTCGATCTCCGCCTCGGCGCGGTCAAGTTCCCTGTCGACCGCAGTGCGGACCTTGATGATGAGCGCCGACGCAGCCCGCAGCGCATCGCGCCGGCCGTCCTCGTAGCCCTTCTGCCGCGCATCGCGCGCCGCCTCCTCCGCCTTGCGGTGGAGGGTTCGCCGGGTTTCCTCCTCCGCGCGCGCGGCGCGCGCGGCGAGGTCCTCGCCCGACAGCAGCGCGTCGGTCTGTTCCGCGCGGATGATGCGGTTGCGCGGAACGATGGGTGCGCCGAGCGGGTCGGGGGTGGGGTCACCGGTCATGGCAGGGGCGTTTCGTCAGGCGCGGGGTCCGCCGTCGCGGCTCTCGTTCCGGTGTGTACGCCGCCAGCTTGCGTTTCAGGTTGCGGAGGCGCCGGGGCGGCGTTCCGCTGCGCCTCCATCAGGAAATCCGCTGCGCGTCCCGCGACGTCCGGCGCCAGTGCGCCGACCGCCGGGTTGCCCGCGCCGTTGAACGCATGCCCGGCCGGAAAGACAAGGGACAGGCGTGCCGCGAGCGGCCGGGGAACGCGGTCGCGCCACGTCGCAAGGACCTGCCAGCCGCTTGCAAGAATGTCTTCGACGGGATCGCAGCCCTGCGACAGCGCGACGCCGGGCGGGGTATGCTCCCCCTCCTTGAGCGCGAAGCGCAGCATCGCGTGCGTAAGGTCGAGGCGCGCGATCATGTCGCGCAATGCGCGGGCATCCACCACCATGCGGATGGTGCGCGCATGCAGCGTGGCGCCGCACAGTCCGGCCAGCCTGCGCCGCGTCGCGGGGCCGTCGAGCAGGCAGGCCACGATCGGGTTCTTCAGCCACGCGTCCGACGCCGGGCCCATGCGCTCCCGGAAGATCAGGGCAAGCGTGCGCGAGCGCAGCCGCGGACTGCGCAGGAGGGCGGCCACGACGTCCTGCGGAAGGTGGCCGCCGAGCGTGGCCGTCACTCGCTCGAGATCGAGCGTCGCGGCAAGACGCGCGTCGAACTCCGCATCTCCCGCCTGGGAGGTGTTCGGCGGCATGGGCGGCGCGGATGGCCGGGGGGCGGTCATGCCGGCCTCCGTGTCTTGCGGTCGCCCAGCAGGAAGAAGACCGCGACGGCGACCAGAAGTCCGCCGATCACGCCCGCGAGCACGAAGGCGACGCTGCCGATCCCGTCGCCGCCGCTGTCGCCGGTGCGCGCCATCGGCTCGGCTGCAGGCGCGAGGGGGGCGGGCTGGTCCGCTTGCGGCGCGGCGGCAAGGGGTTGAACCGCACCGGCTGCGGGCACCTGGAACGGTTTGAGCGTCTCCACGGGGAACAGCACGACCGAGACCGTCTCGTAGGTCAGCCCCTCGACGCTGTTGGCCACCATCGTCTTGATCTTCGGCACGAGCGGCCCCATCGGGAAGTCGCGGTCATGGCGGATCAGGACGGACGCGGAGGCCTGCGTCTTCGGCGCGTTGGGCAGGCGGTAGGGGCTCGACTCCGGCAGCACCAGGTGCACGCGCGCCGACAGCACCCCGTCGATGTCGGAGATGGAGCGCGACAGCTCCTGGCTCAGCGCGAACATCAGCCGCGCCTTCTCCTCCAGCGGCGAGGAGATGAGATTGTCGCCGGTGAACACGTCGCCCAGCGACTGGTATTCCCGCCGCGGATAGCCATAGGCCGAGAGCACGCTCACCGCGTCGGGAAACAGGTCCTTCTCCACGGCCAGCGTGTAGGTCCTGTCCGCCTGGCGCGCCCGTTCCGCCGCGATGCCGTGGCGGTCGAGCAGCGCCACCATCTCGTTGGCGTCCCGCTCGCTGAGGCCCGTGTAGAGATCCTCCTTGCAGCCCGCGAGCAGCAGGACGAGGCAGACCAGGGCGAGACGACGCAACAACATGGGGTGAGACGCTCCGGGGAACCTGTGTGTCCGCTATCCGCGCAGGAGGGTGTTGAGGCTGTTGCGGGCGCCGTTTGAGAGGTTCGCAAAAACCTCGATGCTCTTGGTGGCGTGCTTTATGTGATTGTACTTGTCCATTGCGTCGATCGTCACTTCGGCGATCCGCATGGCCTGGCGGCCTTGCTCTTCCATGATCTCGCTGATGTCGCGGATTTTCGGCTCCTCTGCCTGGCGAACGCCCAGTCGGCCGCCAGCGTCGAGCTGTCCCATTTCATCCGACAGACCGTCCGTCCGGCTCCTCAGCAGTTCGGTAAGCGCCCGCGCCGGAGGTGAGGAAAGACCCTCGGCGTAGGTGCGGTTGTTCTCGACAAGGCCCGAGATGGTATTTGTCGCTGCACTGTGGAGGCCCGATGCTTCGCCCCCGGGAGAGGCCGACGATACGCTGGGCCCTGCCGCCAGCATGTGCTCCAGATAGTCCACGCGCGTCATGCCGCCCGCGCCGATCCCGGTCACTGCATCCACCATCGCGAAGCCTCCTCAAGCCGTGTCCGTCCGATATGGGTATTCCGGACTTCCATGTACAGTGCCAAATTAGCACAAACCCCTTGCAGAGTCTTGGTTAATCCGCGAAACGACGCGGAGTTCACTTGGGTGAACCTGCATCGGACTGCGAGGACCAGGCCCCGCGGCGGTTGACCTGCACGCCCTCCTCGCGCCGCCGGATCAGGTCGGCGAGGACGAGTTCGACGAGCGCGAGATAGCGCGGCGGACCCGATGCGAGGATGATCGTGTCGTC
>JAJLJT010000072.1:0-3038 GCA_033844555.1 Alphaproteobacteria bacterium
TGTCGAGATCGGCACCCGCTCCATCAAGGTCGCGCTGCGCCGCCTGCGCCGCTGGGCGCGCGAGGGGGCGGCTGAGGAACTCGACCTCGACGGCACGATCAGCGAGACCGCCCGCCACGGCTATCTCGACATCCAGATGCGTCCCGAACGGCACAATGCCGTGAAGGTGCTGCTGTTCCTCGACATCGGCGGCTCGATGGACCCGCACGTGAAGCTGTGCGAGGAGCTGTTCTCCGCGGCCCGGTCGGAGTTCAAGAATCTCGAGCATTTCTACTTCCACAACTGCCTTTACGAGAGCGTGTGGAAGGACAACCGCCGCCGGTTCGAGGAGCGCACGCCGACCTGGGACGTCCTGCGCACCTATAACGCCGACTACAAGGCGGTCTTCGTCGGCGACGCGATGATGAGCCCCTATGAGATCGCCTATGCCGGCGGCTCGGTGGAGCACTGGAACGAGGAGCCGGGCGCGGTCTGGCTGCGCCGGATGACCGAGACCTTCTCGAAATCCGTCTGGATCAACCCGGTGCCGGAGAAGCACTGGTCCTACACGCCCTCCGTCCAGATGATCCGGCAGATCTTCGAGGACCGCATGTTCCCGCTGACCCTCGACGGGCTCGACCGCGCCGTGAAGGCGCTGGGACGCTAGCAAAAGGACCCGGAGGCGCCCGCCGCGCGCGGATTTTTCCTTGCACCCCCGGGCTTCGGGCTGGTTGTGTCGGTACACAAGCGACACGAAGAACCGACGGGGTGCCCATGCCGCAGGACGTCTTGCTCAGCTTCAGCCGGGACGAGTATGCCGACCGCATAGAGCGTGTGCGCGTCAGCATGGAGGAGGCGGGCATCGACGTGATGATCGCCACCGACCCGTCGAACATGGCGTGGCTGACGGGCTATGATGGCTGGTCCTTCTACGTGCACCAGGCGGTGATCGTGTTCGCTTCGGGCAACCCGATCTGGTGGGGCCGGAACATGGACGCCGCGGGCGCGATGCGCACGGTCTGGATGGACGAGGACCGGATCGTCGGCTACCCGGACAATCTGGTGCAGTCGCCCGACCGGCACCCGATGCAGCACCTCGCCGAACTTCTGATCGACCACGGATTCGGCAAGTCGACCATCGGCGTGGAGATGGAGAACTACTACTTCTCCGCCGCCGCGCACGCCGCGCTGCGCGCGACCATGGAAGGCGCGCGTCTCTACGACGCGACCAACCTCGTCAACTGGTGCCGCATCTTGAAGTCGGACACGGAGATCGGTTTCATCCGGCGCGCCGCCCGCATCTCCGACCGGCTGCACGCCCACGTGCTCGACATGATCGAACCGGGCGTGCGCAAGTGCGACCTGGTGGCGGAGATCTACAACACCGCGATCCGCGGCGCGGAGGACGAGGACGGCCCCTATGGCGGCGACTATCCGGCCATCGTGCCCATGCTGCCGACCGGGGTCGACGCGTCGGCCCCGCATCTCACCTGGGACGACCGGCAGTTGCGCGGCGGCGAAGGCACGTTCTTCGAGCTTTCGGGCTGCTATCGCCGCTACCATGCGCCCTTGTCGCGCACGGTCTATCTCGGCACGCCGCCCGACATCTGGTACCGCGCCGAGGAGGCCGTGCTGGCCGGCATCGAGGCCGCGCTCGACCAGTCCCGGCCCGGCAACACCTGCCACGACGTCTGGTACGCCTTCACCAAGGCGCTCAACGCCCACGGCTTCACCAAGGAAAGCCGCATGGGCTATTCCATCGGCCTGTCCTATCCGCCCGACTGGGGCGAGCGCACCATGTCCTTCCGCAAGGACGACATGACGGTGCTGCAGGCGGGCATGACCTATCACCTGATGCCGGCGATCTGGCTCGACGACTGGGGGCTGGAAATCTCCGAGACGGTGCTCGTCACCGACACCGGGTCGCAGACGCTGTGCGAAACGCCCCGCAAACTGTTCGTGAAGCCATGACCGCGCCCTCCCCGATCACGCCGACCATCGACTTCGACGCCGACGGCGCGCACTACGGCCATCTGCGGCTGCCTTACTCGCGCGACGACAGCGCCTGGGGGCACGTGATGATCCCGGTCGCCTGCCTGAAGAACGGCGACGGGCCGACCGTGCTCCTGACCGGCGGCAACCACGGCGACGAGTACGAGGGGCCGCTGGCGCTCGCCGGCCTCTCGCGGGAGATCGACGTGGCCTCGATGACCGGCCGCGCGATCTTCCTGCCCTTCATGAACCACCCCGCCGTGATGGCGGCGACCCGCACCTCGCCCATCGACGGCGGCAATCTGAACCGGCTGTTTCCCGGGCGCCCCGACGGCACGGTGACGCAGAAGATCGCGGACTATGTGGCCCGCCATCTCGTGCCGCTGGCGGACCTCGTGCTCGACATCCATTCCGGGGGCCGGACGCTGGACTTCCTGCCCTTCGCCGCCTCCCACATCCTGCCCGACAAGGCGCAGGAGGCCGCCTGCGCCGCCGCGCGCGACGCCTTCGGCGCGCCCTACGCCATGAGCCTGCTGGAGATCGACGCCGCAGGCATGCTCGACACGACCGTGGAGGAGATGGGCAAGGTCTTCGTCACGACGGAGCTTGGCGGCGGCGGCACCGCGACCGCGCGCACGGTCGCCATCGCGCGGACCGGCGTGCGCAACGTTCTGGCCCACGCAGGCATTCTGCCGGGACCGGTCGAACCCGCGCGCTCCGTCCGCCTCGACATGCCGTCGGGCGACTGCTTCGTCTTCGCCGACGCCGCGGGCCTTGTGGAACCCTGCGCCGACCTCGGCGACCGGGTGGAGGCCGGCGACGTGATCGCCCGCATTCATGCGCCCGACCGGCTGGGCGCAGCGCCCGTGGAGCATCGCGCGAAGCTCTCCGGGCTACTCGCGGGCCGGCATTTTCCGGGTAAGGTCCAGATGGGCGATTGTCTCGCGGTGGTCGCGGTGCCGGAGGATTGAGGCTAGCGCCTCAGAAGCAGCCGAGCGCGGTCAGAAGCCCGGCGAAATAGAGGTCTTCATAGCCCTTGGCCAGCGCCTCGCCGAACAGCACGAGAA
>JAJLJT010000073.1:0-18026 GCA_033844555.1 Alphaproteobacteria bacterium
CGAGTGCCCGAGGTAGCCGTGGGCGGAGTGCAGTTCGAGGATCTGGAACCCGGCCTCGAGCGAGCGGCGCGTGGAGTCGACGAATGCCTGGATCACATCGGCGATCATGGCCTTGCTCATCTCCTCCGGCACCGGATGCCCGTCGGCATAGGGCACGGCGGATGGCGCGACGGTCGCCCAGGCCCCCTCGTCGGGACCGAGCGGCAGCCCCCCTTCCCACGGCACGTGGCAGGAGGCCTTGCGGCCCGCGTGTGCAAGCTGGATGGCGGGCACCGCACCTTGCGACTTCAGGAAGGCAGCGATGCGCCCCAGTTCGTCGCGCTGCGCGTCGTTCCACAGGCCGAGGCAGCCGGGCGTGATACGGCCGCGCGCCTCGACATGGGTCGCCTCGACGCAGACGATCCCGCAGCCGCCCGTCGCGCGCGCGCCGAGATGCACATAGTGCCAGTCGTTCGGCATGCCGTCGGTCGCGGAATACTGGCACATCGGGCTCATCATCACGCGGTTGCGCGCCGTCACGGAGCGGAAGGTGATCGGGCGGAAAAGACGCCGCTTGTCGGGCGAGCCGGTGCCGAAGGCGGGGCTGGCGGGCGCGCTGGTTTCGTAGGTCATGGCACTCCTGCTTGGTCTGGTTCGTTCTGGTGGATGCGGGTCGCGGATCAGTCCGCCGGTCCCTCGCCGGCGCCGCGCCGCAGCCCGCCATAGGCGGCCCAGGGAACGGCGGTGAGATAGCCGGCGTCGACCGGCAGCACGGCTCCGGTGATCGCCGACGCGCGGTCGGAGGCAAGGAAGACGATGGCGTCCGCGATCTCGCGCGCCGCGACAAGGCGCCCGAGCGCGGCGGAAGCGGCGAGCGCACCCTGGTCGAGCGTGCCGGTGGCGAAACCGCGCGCAAGCGCCGGGGTCTCGGTGAAGCCGGGCGCGACCGCGTTCACGCGCACGCCGCGCGGACCCCATTCGCCGGCAAGCGTGCGGGTGAGTTCCGCGATGGCGGCCTTGGCCGGCGCATAGGAATGGAGCGGGCCGGACACGAGGCCTGCAACCGAGGAAATGGTGACGATGGCGCCCCGCCCGCGCCGGGCCATGGCGGTCCCGGCCTCCCGCGCGCAGGCATAGGTGCCGCGCACGTGGACGCGCTGGACGAGATCCCATTCCTTCCAGCTCAGTTCGTCCGGCGGCAAGGTCTTCTGCAGCACACCCGCACAGGTGACGAGCACGTCGATGGGCCCCTCCCCGGCCTCGATCCGGGCGACCGCATCCGCAACCGCCTGCTCGTCGCCCACGTCGAAGGCGACGCTCACCCCGCCCAGGGCCGCCGCAGCCGCTTCCGCAGCCGCCCCGTCCCGGTCGGCGATCGCGACGCGCGCGCCTTCCGCGGCGAACGCTTCTGCCGCCGCGCGGCCGATGCCGCTTGCGCCTCCGGTGACCAGGACGAGCCGCCCGGCGAGCCCGGTGTCCATCTGCATCCCCCTGCCTGAACAGGCCTTTTATGAACTATGAATCGTATTTCATTTTATGTTGACCGCCAGAATTTGACCACACCATACTCGGCAGGAACAGCCCTTGCCGGCACCGGGCGGCATGCCGTGCGCGACAGACGCGAGGCCCGGTGCGCAGGAGGCGAGAGACGGCGCGCGGCCGCAGGCGGCGACGAACGCGCCCTCGGACACTGGGAGGATCATGTCATGTCGCTGGTACAGGACTTCGGAACATTCATCGCCGGCCTGACGATGGACACGCTGCCGGCAGATGTCGAGGAGCGCGCGCGGATCTGCCTGCTCAACGGATATGGCATCGGGATCGGCTGCCACGACACGCCCTACGCCCCGGTGGCCAGGGCGGCAGCGCTGTCGATGGACGGGGTGCACCCGGACGGCGCGACCCTGCTCGGCGACGGCCGCAAGACAACGGTGGCGGGTGCGACGCTGGCGAATGCGGCGCTGTTCCACGGGCGCGCGCAGGAGGATGCCTCGGGCGCGGCGCACTTCGGGACGGAGCTTCTGCCGCTCGCCACCGCGCTGATCGAGGCGAAGGGCTACCCGCTCGATCGGCTGCTGCCCGCGCTGGTTGCGGGCTACGAGATCGGCGGCTTGCTGGAGGAAGCCTATGCCGGCAAGACGACGCCTGCAGGCCTGCGGTCCTCGACGATTTACGGGCCGGTCGCCTGCGCCGCGCTGGCGGCCCGCCTGATGGGGCTCCCGGCGGAACGGATCGCGGCGGCATTGTCGCTCGCGGCATCCTTCACGGGCGGGAACCTGCAAGCCTTCGCCGATGGAACGGACGAGTGGCGCTACCAGGTCGGCATGGTGGCGCGCATGGGCCTCGTGGCGGCGGAACTGGCCGCCGCGGGCGCGCGCACGGCGCCGGGCGCCATCGAGGGCAAGGCCGGTCTGATCCGCACCATGGCGCGCGTGGAGCCCGACCCGGACGCGCTGCGCGCCAAGCTCGGCAAGGACTGGAAGATCCACCGCGTGGCCTTCAAGCCTTTCCCCGTGTGCGCCTTCAACCAGTCGCCGGTGACGGCGGCGCTGCGCCTGCGCGAACGGCTGGGCGGGGCGGACCTCGCGCGCGTGACCGTGCGCATGAACCCCTACGAGACGGGCTATGCCGGCATGGACGCGACGGGGCCGTTCACGTCGATCTCGGGCACGCTGATGAGCATTCCGTTCTGCATCGCCACCACGCTTGTCCATGGGGTTCCGTCCATGAAGCACATGACGACCTATGACGACGCCGCGGTGAACGCGCTGGAGGCACGCGTCGAGCTTGTCTCCGACGACAGCGTGCCGACGCTCTGCTGCGTGATCGAGGTGGAACGCGCCGACGGCACCCGCGAGGTCGAGGATCTGAAGATGACGGCGAAGGACTATGCCTACAGCTGGGACGAGACCTCGGCGCTCGCCCGCCGCGTCGGGGCCGAAAGCGGCGTGCCGCCAGCGGCCTATGACGCCATCGAGCGCTTCTGCCGTGAGCTGCCGGGAGGGTCGATCCGGACCGTGCTCGGCGCTTTTGCCGAGCTTGACAATATTCCGGCGGCAGCCGAGTAAGCGTCCGTGACCGACAGTCAAGCTCAGCGGATGGCGGCCGTGCAGACTTCGAAGACCGGGCGCATGCGCCGCAAGACCCGCGAAGAAAAGGCGCGCGAGACATATTTGCGCATTCTGGAGGCCGCCGCCCAGGTGGTCGGCGAGGATGGCTACGCGGACAGCTCGATTTCCAAGATCACGCAGCTTGCGGGCATCGCGCAGGGCACGTTCTACAACTATTTCGAGACGCGCCAGCAGGTCTTCGACGCGCTGCTGCCCTACATGGGCGAGCAGATGGTGGACTACATCCGCACCGCCGTGCCGCCCGAGGTGCAGGGCGCGGCGCGGGAAACCGCGCGGCTGCGCGCCTTCTTCACCTATCTGAACGAGCACCCGGTCTTCTACCGCATCCTCTACGAGGCGGAGGTGTTCGCGCCGGCCGCGCACGCCAAGCACTTCCAGATCCTCGTCGACGGCTATCGCGGCGCGCTGGAGCGGGCGGTCGCGCGCGGCGAGATCGAGGGCTACGACGCCGAGGAACTCGAGGCGATCATCTACATCCTGCTGTCGGCGCGTGCCTATCTCGCCATGCGCTATGTGCGGCGCGCGGAGGATGGGCGCGGCACGGTGCCCGAGCACGTCATAAGTGCTTACGAGAAGCTGATGACGCGGGGCCTCTACGGCAAGCCGGACGCGTGACCCGCTGCGAATGTGCCGCCCTCAGATCGCGAGGTAGCGCCGCGTCACCTCCTCGTTGGCGCGCAGATCCTTGATCGTTCCGCGATAGACGATGCCGCCCTTGTCGATGACGGCGGCGTCCTCCGAAATGCCGAGACAGAAGTGCATGTTCTGCTCCGCGAGCAGGATCGTCACCCCCATGCCGCGCAGCTTGCGGATCAGCTCGCCGATGGCCTGCACGATGATCGGCGCGAGACCCTCCGACGGCTCGTCGAGCAGGAGGAGATCCGGGTTGCCCATCAGCGTGCGCGCGATGGTCAGCATCTGCTGCTCGCCGCCCGACAGCAAGCCCGCCTTGCGCTCCTTCATGCCGGCGAGGATCGGGAACACCTCGTAGACGGTTTTGGCGTTCCAGAAATCCTGCCCGTCCGGCCCCTTCTTGGCGCCGATCAGGAGGTTGTCCTCCACCGTGTGCTGGGGGAAGACCTGGCGGTCCTCCGGGACGTAGCCGATACCGGCGCGCGCGATCGCGAAGGGCTTGGCGCCTGCGATTTCCCGGCCGTGCAGGCGGATGTTGCCGCGTTTGGGCGGCGCGATGCCGGCGATGGCCTTCAGCGTCGTGCTCTTGCCCGCCCCGTTGCGGCCGAGCAGGGCCAGCGTGCGGCCCTTGTCCACCGCGAGGTCGACGCCGAACAGGATTTGCGAGGCGCCGTAGAACACGTCGATCTTTTCGACCGCGAGAATGGTGTCGCCGCTCATTCGGTCGCCTCCTCGCCGCTCACTTCGCTGCCGAGATAGGCCTCGATCACGTCCGGATGCCCCCTGATCTCATCCGCTGTGCCTTCCGCCAGGACCGCGCCATAGCACAACACGTGGATCTTCTGCGCGACCTCGAAGACGATGTCCATGTCGTGCTCGATGAACACCACGGTCATGTCGCCCATGTCCCAGAGCCGGCGCACCGTCTCCATCATCTGCCAGCGCTCCTCCGGCCCCATGCCGGCGGTCGGTTCGTCGAGCAGCAGCACCCTGGGTTCCAGGGCCAGCGCCAGCCCGATGTCCAGAAGCTTCTGGTCGCCGTGCGAGATATTGGCCGAGATCATGCGCGCCACGCTCTGCATGCCCAGCACCTCGATCAGTTCGTCGGCCCGCTCGCGCACGCTCTTCGGCGGAAAGACCGAGAGCAGGTGGTCGTCCAGCTTCTGGTGCGAGGCGACGGCCGCCATCAGCGACTGCTCCACAGTGAGCGTCGGGAAGATGCTCGCGACCTGGAAGGCGCGGCCCACGCCTCTGTGCACGATCTCGCGCGGCGACTGACCCGCGATGTTGTCGCCCGCCAGGAGGATCTGCCCGCTGTCGGGGACGAGGTGGCCGGTGATGAGGTTGAACAGCGTGGTCTTGCCCGCGCCGTTCGGACCGATGACCGCATGCAGCGAGCCCTCGGGAAAGTCGAGCGTGACATTGTTCGTGGCGGTCAGGCCGCCGAACTTCTTCACGACTGAGTCGAGACGCAGCACCGTTCAGCCTCCCCGCTTGCGCACGCCGCCATAGGGCGCCCAGCCCCCGGCGGTGAAGTAGCCGCAGTCGACCGGCAGCGCGATCCCGGTGATCGCGGCGGCCTCGTCCGACACGAGGAAGGCCGCCGCCCGGGCGATCTCGTCCGGTTCCACCAGACGGCCCAGGGCGGAATTCTCTTCCAGCAAGGTCGGATCGCGATAGCCCCGGTCGATCTGGTCCTGAAGCGCCGGCGTGCGCGTGTACCCGGGCTCGATCGTGTTGACGCGGATGCCGGCCCGCCCCCATTCGGCGGCAAGCCCCGCCGTGAGGTTCGTCACCGCCGCCTTGGTCGGCGCATAGGCGTGCAGCGGCGTCGCGCGCTCCGCCGTGATCGAACTGATCGTCACGATCGCGCCCTTGCGCCGCGGGAGCATGTGATGGGCGAAGGCGCGCGCCGACAGGTAGGTCCCGCGCAGATTGGTCGCCAGCACACGATCGAACAGCTCCATCGGCAATTCCTCCGGCGGCAGCGGCGGCTGCACGATTCCGGCGGAGGTGATCAGGATCTCGACCGGCCCGACCTCGGCCTCTGTGCGGGCGGCCACCGCCTCTATGCTCGCCTCGTCGCAAACGTCGAGGTGCATGGCGGCGCCGCCGGTCTCGCGGGCAACCGCCTCGGCGCCCGCCTCGTTCATGTCGGCGACGACCAGCCGGGCGCCGCGCGCGGCCAGCAGTCGGGCGCAGGCCGCCCCGATGCCGCTGGCCCCGCCGGTGACGA
Organism: Alphaproteobacteria bacterium; assembly: GCA_033844555.1. Taxonomy (GTDB): domain Bacteria; phylum Pseudomonadota; class Alphaproteobacteria; order Futianiales; family Futianiaceae; genus Futiania. The sequence continues at coordinate 5,980 of JAJLJT010000073.1, forward strand.
CCGCGACGCGGCCGTCGAGGGATCCGACAGCGCCGCTCATCGGCTCGCCTCCCCGCTGGCCTGGCCACTCGACTGCCCTGCGGCCTCGTCGGCGTCACGGCGCAGCCGGGCCTGGTCCCGCTCGACCCAGAGGTCGCGGATGAAGTCGAGGATGCCGCGGCGCAGACCCAGCACCACCGCCAGAATGACGATGCCGATCACGATCTCGCTGTGCGAGGTGTAGGCCTGCACGACGTCATTGAGAATGCGCAGCAGCACCGCGCCCAGAAGCGGGCCGAGGAAGACCGTGAGACCGCCCAGCATGATCATGAAGATGGCCTCGCCCGACTGCGCCCAATAGGCCCACTCCGGATAGGCGCCGGAGGTGAAGAGCGCCAGGATCACGCCACCGACACCCGCGACCGCGCCCGCAACTACGAAGCTGATCAGCTTCACCCGAAACACGTTCACACCCAGGAAGGCCGTGCGCGTCGGGTTGTCGCGGATCATGCGCAGCGTGTAGCCGAACGGACTTTCCGTCACCACGCGCAAGAGCATCAGGCAGGCGACGAACACGATGGCGCAGGTCACGTAGCGGTCATAGGGATCGCTCAGGTCCACACCCAGGAAAACCGGCCGCGGGATGCCGCCCATCAGCCCCTGGTCGCCGCCCGTGACGTCTACCCAGCTGATGATCAGGCTGTAGAGGAACATCTGGAAGGCGAGCGTGAGGAAGGCGAAGTAGATCTCGCTCAGCCGTACGCAGATCGCCCCGATGACGAGGGCGTAGAGCGCCGTCCCTCCCGCCGCCGCCAGGAAGGCGACCGGAACCGACCATGCCCCCATCGCGCCCGTGAAGCCCGTCGACTGCAGCAGCAGGCCGAAGGTGTAGCCGCCGAACGCGAAGAACGCCGCATGGCCGAAGGAAACGAGCCCGGTAAACCCGATCAGGAGGTTGAGCGACATCGCCAGAAGGCCATAGGCGAAGATCGACGTCAGGAAGTCCCGCGGCCAGGGATGGTCGACGCCCAGCCCGATCAGCAGAAGAACAGCGAGACCCGCGATCGCCAGCAGGAAATCGCGGCGGAATTCGAGAAGGACGTTCATCGCAGTTGCCCCTGCCCCAGCAGGCCCGTCGGACGGAAGATCAGCACCAGCGCCATGATCAGGAACATCGCCCCGTCCACGAACAACGGAAAGCCGACGCTGCCGATCGACCGGGTGAGCCCGAGGATGATCGCCGCGAGGAAGGCCCCGGTGATCGAACCCATGCCGCCGATGACCGTGACGATGAAGCTTTCCACCAGGATGCCGAAGCCCATGCCCGGCGTCATCGAGCGGACCGGGGCCGCCAGAGCGCCCGCCACGCCGGCGAGGATGCAGCCATAGCCGAACAGCAGCGCGAAATAGACCGGCACCCGGATGCCCAGGGCCGACACCATCGACGGGTTGAGCGCGGCGGCCCGCACGATCTTGCCGAAGCGCGTCTTGCCGACCAGCAGCAGAGAGCCCAGCCCGATGATCACGGCGACCGCGACGAGGAAGAGATAGAACGGCGGCACGAATCCGCCGGCGATGCGGAACGGCGGCAGCCGGAACTCGGGCGGGATGCCCATCGCGAGGTATTCGGCGCCCCAGAATATCTTTACGAGGTCGTCGGTTATGAGGATGAACGCATAACAGACGAGAAGCTGCATCAGCACGTTCTGCCCGTACACGCGACTGATGATCAGCCGCTCGAACAGGATACCGGCAAGCCCTGCGCCGAGCGCGCCGACCACCGCGGCGAGGAAGTAGCTCCCCGTGATCGTGTAGGCCGTGTAGGCGAAGTAGGCGCCCAGCATGTAGAAGCTGCCGTGCGCGAAGTTGATGACGTGCAGGACGCCGAAGATCAGCGTCACGCCGGACGCCACCAGGAAGAGCAGCATCCCGATGATGAGGCCGCTCGTGACCTGGTTCACGACGCACGCGGACGTCGAGAGGCAGGTCGAGATCGCGTCGAGATCGAACATGCGCGGGGCACTCCGCTGCTACCGGAAAGCCAAGGGCCACCGCCGGCGCGAACCGGCGGAAATGTCGGGCGGGGCAGCCGGGGTTGGCCGCCCCGCCCGGGTCAGGCAATCGGGATCAGATGTACCCGTTACGCTTCTTCCACTCTTCCTCGTACTTCGTGATCGTCGCCCAATCGGTCGTCGTGAAGTCCTTCACATAGGGCTCCTTGCCGATCGTGACGCCGTAGCCGACGACGTAGTTCACGAGGGTGTGGTCGCTCTCGCGCATGGTGAGCGTGCCGTCGACGCCGAACGGCGAGTTGATCGTCATGCCCGCCGTCGCCTCGGCCATCCTTTCGGCATCGGTGTTGCCGCCGGTCTTCTTCAGCGCCTCGATGATGAAGGACATGGCCGTGTAGTTCTGCCACGCCCAGTTGGTCGGCAGCACGTCGGAATTGGCGCGGAACTTCTCGTTCCAGGCCTCGTTGGCGTCGGTGTCCGGGTTGTCCTTGTGATAGCGGCTGCCGCCGTGGACGCCCTCGGGGAGGTTCTTGATCGCCGTGATGACCGGGTAGTCGGTCAGGTTGACCGCGAACGCCTCGAACTGGTCGAACAGGCCATAGAGGCTCGCCTGGTCGAAGAAGGCGACAAGGTCGCCGCCCCAGAGGCAGGAATAGACCGCATCCGGCTGCGCGTTGAGCAGCGCGGTGATGTTCTCGGTGTAGTCGGGCTGGAAGAGCTTCGGCCACGTCTCGGTGATCACCTCGACATCGGGCGCGAAGATCTTCACATACTCCATGAACTCCTCGGTGTTGGCGCGGCCGTAGGCATAGTCCGGGGAGCATGTCGCCCAGCGCTTCAGGCCCTTCGCCTTCGCCACTTCGGCCGCGTAGAGACCGCCGCCGACGGCGTCATGGATGCCCTGGCGGCAGGAGCGGAACGCCCACGGCACCTGGTTCTTCGGATCGGCCGTCAGCGAAGACGTTTCCGAGCAGGAGTGCAGGCAGAACTTCTTGATATCGCGCACGGTCTCGTTGACGGCAAAGGTCGCGCCCGAGGCCTCCGCGTTCAGGACGACCTCGCAGCCCTCGTTGTTGACCATGTCGCGGGTCATCCGCGCGGCCTCGTCGGGCTTGCCCTTGGAGTCGCGGGTCACGACCTCGATCTTGCGCCCCTCGATCCCGCCGGCGTCGTTGATTTCCTTGGCGGCAAGCTGCAGGCCCGCCACGGACGACTGGCCGAGAATGGCGACGCGGCCCGACAGGATCGTCGGAACGGCAACCTTGATCGGCGCGTTGGCGGCCTTCAGATAGGCCGGGAAACCGGTGATGCCGGTGGCGACGGCTGCGGTCGCCGCGGCGCCTTTCAGCACGGTACGCCGGTCGAATCCGGCCGGTTGACGGGTATCGGTCTTCTTCATGGTGTCACTCCCTCCCATGGGTTCCTGCCGTCGTGATGCGGCGGGCTCTCGTCCCGGTTCCGCGAGGGCCGGGCTTGTCGTTTTTACATCGCGAGTTTGGCCAAGGCGGCTCCGCGCTGTCAATTGAAATGACTTCTGAATCATTGCTCATTTTTTCACGAGAACGGCTTCCGCGGGACCTGGACGCTCAGGCCTCGCCGGCGAGTTGCTCCCGCAGGACGCGCTTCAGAACCTTGCCGGACGGATTGCGCGGCAGGGCGTCCATGAGGTGCAGCCCCTTGGGCACCTTGAACCCCGCCAGGTGCGCCCGGCAGTGCGCACGCAACGTGTCGAGGTCGAGGCTCTCTCCCGGCTTCGGCGTCACAACGGCGACCGCCTTCTCGCCCCATTGCGGGTCCGGCACGCCGACAACGGCGCAGTCGGCCACCTGGGGCATCTGGAAGATGACCCGCTCGACCTCGGAGGAGGCGATATTCTCTCCCCCCGACAGGATCATGTCCTTCTTCCGATCGGTCAGGAACAGGAACCCGTCCGCGTCAAGGTAGCCCACATCGCCGGTGCGGAACCAGTCCCCGTGGAAGCTGCGCGCGGTCTTTTCCGGGTCGTTCCAGTAGCCGCGCGTCACTTTGGGGCCGCGCACGCAGATCTCGCCCTCCGTGCCTGCAGGCAGCGCGGTCCCCTCGTCGTCGCGGATCGAGATCTCGCAATGGGCGAGCGCGGGGCCGGTCGAGCCGATCTTCTCCATCTCGCGCCCCGGAAGCATCAGCGTGTCGCCGCTGCACGTCTCGGTCAGGCCGTAGGCGTCGATGTAGCGGCCATTGGGAAAGAGGTCGGTAAAGGCGCGGATGCGGCCCTCGGGCGTCTTTTCGCCACCGCCGACGCACCAGCGCAGCGAGCTGAGGTCATAGGCCTCGCGCCCCTCGTGCGACAGGGTCATGCCCAGCATCACCGGCGCCATCCACGCACCCGTCAGCCGCTCTGCCTCGATGGAGGCGAGCATGGCGCCCGCGTCGAAGTCGCGGTGCACGCACATCATGCCGCCGAGCCACAGGACCGCGGTGCCGGGCAGGTCGTAGGCGCCCACGTGATAGAGCGGACCGACGCAGACCAGGCGGTCCTCCGCGCTCAGGCCCAGCGCGATCACATGGTCCATGCACTTCCAGTAGTAGTTGTCATAGGTGTGCATGACGCCCTTGGGCCGGTCCGTGGTGCCCGAGGTGTACATGAGGCGGAAGAGATCCTCAGGCTTGCGCGGGTGCATCTCCGGGGCGGGGCGGCCGGTGCCGGTGAAGGTGCGCACGTCCGCCTGGGCCGCGGCGTCGAGCAGGGCGAGCCGTGGCGCGCCCTCCACCACGTCCGCGAATTCCGCGTCCGCAACCACGACCTTCGCGCCCGCGTCGCCGATGATGTAGGCCGCCTCGTCGCGCGCCAGCCGGTAGTTGATCGGCAGGAAGATGCCGCCCAGATGGCTCACCGCGAACGAAAGCTCCAGGAACGCCGCACTGTTCTTCATGAAGGCGGCGACCACGTCGTCAGGCCCCACACCTTGCGCCTTCAGCCAGGCGGCGAGGTGCTGCACCCGGTCCCACAAGTCGCCATAGGTGATGCGCGTCGTGCCATAGACGATGGCCAGCGCATCGGGCGTGCGGAACGCATGATTGCGGATGAACGCGCTCAGATTGACCACGGCGCGATTTCCTCCCTGTTGGCCCGCCCCCGTCCGCTCGCTCAGTACGACTTCGGCATCCCGAGGTCGTGCATCGCGATGAAGTTGAGGGTCATCTCCTCCGACACCGGCGCGAAGCGGAACAGGCGGCAGTCGCGCCACAGCCGTTCGAGGTGCGATTCCTTCGCGTACCCCATGCCGCCCAGCGTCTGCATGGCGCGTTCGGTCGCGGCCGCGCAGGCCTGGGCCGCGATCAGCTTGGCGGTGTTCGCCTCCGACCCGAACGGCAGGCCGCTGTCGAACAGCGAGGCGGCCTTGTAGTTCATCAGCCGCGCGCATTCGTTCTCCGCATGCGCCTGGGCGAGCGGGAACTGGATGCCCTGGTAACTGCCGATGGCGCGTCCGCCGAAGATCTTGCGGTCGTTGGCGTAGTCGACGGCGAGCTTCAGCGCGAGGTCGACGGTGCCTGTGAGGCCCGCCGTGGTCACGATCCGCTCGGTATTGAGGATGTCCAGAAGCTCCGGCCAGCCGCCGTGCAGCGTGCCGATCACGTCCTCCTGCTCGACGCGCACGTCGTCGAAGAACACGCTGCACGACGAAAGCGTGTTGGTGCCGAGCTTCTCGATGGGTGCGAAGCTCACGCCTTCGCGCTTCGTGTCGATCAGGAACATGGTCAGGCCGTCGGTGCGGCGCTTGACCTCGTCCACCTTCTTCGAGCGCGCGATGACGAGCATCACGTCGGCGGCTTCCACGCCCGTGATCCAGATCTTGCGCCCGTTGATGCGCCAGCCGTTGCCGTCCTCGCGCGCAAACGTCTTGATCTCCAGCGTGTTCGAGCCCGCGTCCGGCTCGGTCAGCGCCATGCAGCAATTGATCTCGCCGGAGATGATCTTCGGCAGGAGCGCCTGCTTCATCTCCTCATTGCCGAAGCGCGAGATGGAGACGCCCCCGAAGATCGGGTTGATCATGAACAGCTGGCCGACCGTGGAGCCCGCGCCCGCCGCGGCAAGCTGCTCGATGATCAGCGCCATCTCCAGCATGCCGAGGCCGCCGCCCCCGTGCTCCTCCGGCAGCGCGACACCGCCGAGGCCCGCCTCGCAGATCGCCTTCCACGCCTCCGCCGGAAACGCCTTCTCGGCGTCCTGCTTGCGCCAGTAGTCGAGGCCGAACCGCTCGCCCACCCGGCGCGCGGTCTCGACGATCATGTCCTGCTCTTCGGTCAGACGGAAATCCATGTGCCTTCAGCCTTCCTTCGCTGGAACGGTCAGCAGCCGCATCGGCTGCCCGATCAGGTCGGCGACGCGGGCGAGGAACGCCGCGCCGTCCATGCCATTGATGACCCGGTGATCGCAGGCGAGCACGAGACCCAGCTCGCGCTTCAGCACGGGGCGGCCCTCGGCGTCGGGGCGGAACACCTCCCCCACCGCGCCCGCGCCCAGGATCATCGCCTGTCCCGGGTTGATGATCGGGGTGAGATAGCGCACGGCGTTCGTACCGACGTTGGAGAGCGTGATCGCGCCCCCCGCCATCGCGGATGCGTCGAGGCCGCCGCCCCGCGCCTTCTCCACCAGCGCACCGGCCGCGACGGCGATTTCGCCCACGGACCTGCGGCCTGCATCCCGCACCACGGGCACATAGAGCCCGCGCGGCGTATCGACCGCGAGCCCCACGTCGGCGCGCGGCAGGCTGACGAGGTGCCCGTCGTCCCACACACGGTTCATCTGGGGCATTTCGAGGAGCGCGCGCCCCATCGCCGCGACGATCCAGTGCGTCAGCGTCGTGCGCGGCCAGTCGCCCGCCGCGTTGACCTGCGCGCGAAGGGCCATCAGCGGGCCAACATCGGCATCGGCGGCAACGTAAAAGTGCGGGATCTCCTGCTTCGACTGCGTCAGCCTGCGGGCGATCGTTGCCTGCGCGCCCGTGACCGCGACCCGCTCGCCCTCCGGCGCGGGGCCTTCGCGCGTGGCGGGGGCTTCAGCCTGCCGGGCCTTCGCGGCCTCCACGTCCTCTGCCTTGATGCGCCCGCGCGGGCCGCTGCCCGTCACGGCGGCGAGGTCGACCCCCTCCTGCCGTGCGAGGCGGCGGGCGAGCGGCGTCGCGATGATGCGCTCCCCCTCCTTGCGGGGCGCGACCTTGTGCGGCGCAGGCGCGGCGGCTTTCGGTTCTGGCTCCGCAGGCTTCTCCGGGGCCGGGGACGGGGCCGCTTCCGCCGCCCCCGCCTTCAGCCGGGCGAGCGGGGTGCCGACGGCGACCGTCTCCCCCTCGCCCACGAGGATGTCGGCGATCTCGCCTGCATCCTCCGCCTCGATCTCATTGGCGATCTTCTCCGTCTCGATCACCAGCAGGATGTCGCCGGGCGCGAAGCGGTCGCCCGGGCCGACCCGCCATTCGGTGACGAGACCCTCCGTCATGGTCAGGCCCAGCTTGGGCATGACGATGTCGCGACCGCCGCTCATGCGTCTACTTCCCGGTGAACTTGGGCGCGCGCTTTTCCAGGAAGGCGCGGCAGCCCTCGTGCGCGTCCTCGCTGTCGAGCACCAGCCCGATCATGGATTGCTCATAGGGCAGCGCGGCCGCGAGCGGCATGTCGCCGCCGTGCAGCAGCGTGCGCTTCAGAAGCTTCAGCACCAGCGGAGATTTCGACGCGATCTTGCCCGCAAGCTCCATCGCCGCGTCCATGAGGTCCGCGGCCGGGACCACCTTGTTGACCAGGCCGATCTCGAGCGCCTCCTGCGCGCTGATCCGGTCGCCGGTGAACATGATCTCCTTGGCGCGGCAGAGCGGCACCTGCCGGATGATGCGCTGCGTGCCGCCCGCGCCGGGGAAGAGACCCAGCGTGATCTCCGGCAGGCCGAGCTTGGCCGTATCCGCGACGATCCGCATGTCGAGGCAGAGCACAAGCTCCGTCCCCCCGCCCAGCGCCCAGCCGTTGACCGCCGCGATGGTCGGCTTGTCGCAGGTCTCGAAGCGGCGGAACACGCGGTGGATCTCCTCCGCGAACTCCTCGTAGTGCGCGAGGCCCTGCCGGCTGTCGAGGTCGCCGATGTCGCCGCCCGCGACGAAGGCCCGGTCGCCCGCGCCGGTCACCACGATCACGCGCACGCCGTCGTCGGCCTCGGCCTTGTCGAGCGCGGCCTCCAGCGCCGCCATCATCTCCATGTTGATGGCGTTGAGCGTCTTGGGCCGGTTGATGGTGAGGACGGCGACGCCGTCCGCGGCCTTGTAGATCACCGGTTCGTCGGACATGGGTTCCCTTTCCCCGTTTCCTGTTGGCCCCGTTTCCTGTTGGCCCCGTTTCCTGTCGGCCCGGTTCCTATTCCAGCGTGCGCCGGACGCCCGCGGCGATGTCGTCGGGGCCGGGCAGATAGGCCTGTTCGAGGCTGGCGGCGAACGGCACCGGCATGAAGGGCGCGCCCACGCGCACCACCGGCGCATCGAGCTCGTCGAAGCCCTCGTCCGCGATGGTCGCCGCGATCTCCGCGCCCACGCCGTGCGACTGCACCGCCTCGTGCGCGACGACCGCCCGGTGCGTCTTCGCCAGCGAGCCGAGCACCGCCGCCTTGTCCCAGGGCTGGAGCGTGCGCAGGTCGATCACCTCCGCCTCCACCCCCTCGCCCGCGAGCGTTTCCGCCGCCTGGAGCGCGCGGCCCACGCTCGCGCCATAGGTGACGATGGTGGCGTCCCGCCCCTCGCGCGCGATCCGCGCCTTGCCGAGCGGGATCGGCCCCGCGCCTTCCGCCAGGTCGCCCTTCATGGCGTAGAGCGCCTTGTTCTCGATGAAGACCACGGGGTCCGGGTCGTCGATGGCGGCGCGCAACAGGCCGTAAGCCTCCGCCGGGTCGGCCGGGCAGACGACCTTCAGCCCCGGAATGTGCGCGAACCACGCCTCCAGGCATTGGGAGTGCTGCGGCCCCGCGTTCAGCCCCGCCCCGTGCGGCGTGCGCAGCACCATCGGCACCGAGCATTGCCCGCCGAACATGAAGCGCGCCTTGGCCGCCTGGTTGACCATCGCGTCCATGGCGAGCGTCACGAAGTCCATGAACATGATCTCGACGACGGGGCGCAGGCCGCTCATCGCCGCCCCCGCCGCCGCGCCGACGATGGTCGCCTCCGAGATCGGCGTGTCGAGCACGCGCGCTGCGCCGAACCGGTCGCGCAGGCCCCGCGTGGCGGAGAACGGGCCGCCCGCCGCGCCGATGTCCTCGCCCAGCAGGACGACGCGGTCGTCGGCCTCCATCGCGTCGGCGAGCGCCTGGGTGATCGCCTTGACGAAGCGGGTCTCAGCCATGGGCGGCGCCTCCGGTCAGCGGGTCGGCATAGACATCCGCCGCAGCCTCCGCGAAGTCCGGCAGCGGGCTTGCGAGCGCGCCCTCGACCGCCTTCGCGATCCGCGCGTCCACGTCGTCGGCGATCTTCTCAAGCGTCTTCTGCGCGACCTTGCGTTTCTTCAGCATCGCGGCGGCCCGCGCGATGGGATCGCGCGCCGAGAGCCCCTCGATCTCGTCCGGGTTGCGGTAGCGTTGCGGGTCGCCCTCGAAATGGCCGTGCACGCGCGTCGTCTTGCATTCGAGAAGGCGCGGGCCGCCCCCCTTCCGCATCTCCGCGACGAGGGCCTGGGCCGCCTGCGCCACCGCCTCCACATCGTTGCCGTCGACCGTCTGCGCCTTTATCCCGAACGCGCCCGCGAGGTCCGGCGCGGTGCCCGCGAACTGCGTGTCGGAGGGGGAGAACTCCGACCAGCCGTTGTTCTCGCACACGAAGAGCAGCGGCAGCGACCACAGCGCGGCGATGTTCAGGCTTTCGTGCATCGCGCCCTCGGCCAGCGCGCCGTCGCCGAAGAACGCCGCGCACACCCGGTCGGTGCCGAGCGTCTTGTGGGCGAGCGCGCTGCCGACCGACAGCGGCACGCCCGCGCCGACGATCCCGTTCGCGCCGAGCATGCCGACGGAGAGGTCCGCCACGTGCATCGAGCCGCCCCTCCCCTTGCACAGCCCGTCCGCGCGCCCGAACAGTTCCGCGAAGAAGCCGTCGAGCTGCATCCCCTTGGCGAGCGAGTGCCCGTGCCCGCGGTGGTTCGACGCGATGGTGTCGTCGTCGCGCAGCGCGGACATGACGCCCGCGGCCGTCGCCTCCTGCCCGATGGAGAGGTGGATGAAGCCCGGAATGTCGCCCGCGGCGAAATGGCTGCTGAGCGTCTCCTCCACCCGGCGGATGAGCAGCATCTGGGCGTAGAGCTCCGTCAGGCGCTCTGCTGATAGGGACCGTGCCGGCATGCGCGTCCACCCGGTTGCCTGAGAACCACGAAGCGCCCCGGCGGCACGCGGCGGCGGCGCGGCCCGCGCGGGGCCTGCGGGCCCGTCAGGCGTCCCCCGGGGTCCCCGAACACGGGGGTCCCGATGCACCCGGCCTGGCCCAGCGCCCCCGGAAGCATCCGGCGCGCCCGCCGCCCCGTTTCCGGAGCCACCCAATCAGGTCACGCCCCCCCTCACCCTGTCAACAAAAATGAATGGCGGCTCAGTATTCATTTTTTGTGCGGTGCGGGATGGAGGGGGAGAGGGGGAATGGACCACATGAAAAAACTCATGCTCAGGGGTTTGAGGCTGGGCAATAGGCTAGGACTTACTCAACGCACAGAGCCCTACTCCAGCAATGCCCTTTTCCGAGAACTCTCGCAAAAATGCCTTAGCAAAGAATCACACTTCTGCTAGTATCGCCAAATTGAAACGCAGCGTGAGACTTTTCCCATGTCCTCTTTGCCATATGTTACCTCACCCGGAAACATTGACAAAGCGCTCAAAGAAATCAAGAAAGCTGCAGTTCCAGAGCGCGTAAGCCAAGACTTCGTCAAAACTATTTTAAAAATACCCGGCGGCTCTGGCGACCAAATGACTTCTTTCCTCAAGAAGCTTGGACTCGCAAATCCAGATGGGTCACCAAACGACAGATACAGAAAATTTCGAAACCCAAGTCAGTCTGGCACTGCAATAGCTGAGGCAATTCGGCATGCCTACGCCCCACTCTACAAGCGCAATGAATTCATGCATGAAGCGAATGAATCCGATCTTATAGGCTTGGTTGTTGAAGAAACAGGACTTGCGCATGACTCAAACCCTGTAAAATTGATTGTAAGCTGCATAAAGCATCTGAAAGCCCATGCATCGTTTGGCGAGCCATTGGAAGAAGCAGAGCCAGTGACTGTTTACGCACAACCCCAAACCAACAGCTCACACGCTCCCCAAAGCTCCACACAAGAATTTGGAATGAATTTGAGCTACACCATAAATCTGAATCTTCCAGCCACCTCTGATCCGGCAGTGTTCGACGCTATTTTTAAGAGCCTCAAAGAAAATCTCCTTCGGAGGGACGATGCCTAGGCGTCCGGACGGTATCATCCGCGCGTTCGGAATGACCGGACTACAGATAACGACCAACATTTCCCGCATTGAAGAGAAGTTTAGTGTCGACCTTGGCCACTTGAAGCGGGAGGTGAATGGCCGGAAGGCTACCGAATATGAGCAGTTTGAGGAGAAACTCAGGCAAGAAGCAGCGCGAATGTCGGAGTTTTATGAGATTTTCTATTGCCTAGAGAACTCAATCAGAAAGCTTGTAGCTGACATGATGGCGGAAGCCGAAGGGGCTGACTGGTGGCACAGTGATCGCGTGGACCAGAAGCGGATAAGAGAGCCCGCGGCAGCACGCCGAAAAAGGGAGCTTGATAGCGGCATAACGCCACGATCTGAGCATCTGATTGAATACACTACATTTGGTGAGCTATCGAACTTGATTACCGACAATTGGGAGTTATTTGACCCTATTTTTCAATCCAAAACCGCAGTAAGCAACGTGTCGAATCAATTAAACTTACTGCGCGGCCCTATTGCCCACTGCAACCCTACTGACGAACTTGAACAAGAGCGACTAAACCTCGCTGTGAGGACATGGTTTAAAATCATGTCTTGAAAGCGGATATTTGGCGCACCCGAGAGGATTC
>JAJLJT010000074.1:0-9342 GCA_033844555.1 Alphaproteobacteria bacterium
CTTCGATCCGTCAATGCGGTTTGGCTGAAAAATCGTAATATCGAGATATGGCCGTGTTTGCGCGCATGAACAGGAATCGGCGCGAGCGCGTTCTTTTGCGCAACATCCACCGAAGGAGTTCACAATGCCCCCCAAGATAAATTGCGACATGGGCGAAGGGTTCGCGATCTATTCGGTCTGCGACGATGCGGAAATGATGAAGCACATCGACATCGCCAATGTGGCCTGCGGCTTCCACGCCTCCGATCCCGTCGTCATGCACCGGACCGTCAGGCTGGCAAAGGAAAACGGCGTGCTGGTCGGCGCGCATCCCTCCTACCCGGACCCGCAGGGCTGGGGACGGCGGGAGATGAAGATCGAACGCGAGGAGCTGCGCGACATCATCATTTACCAGGTTTCGGCGCTGAAGGGCTTCCTGGACATGCACGGAATGCCGCTCAACCACATCAAGCCGCATGGGGCCCTGTACGGGGTCGCGGCCCGCGACGAGGAGGTTGCGAACGCCGTCGCCGACGCGGCCGAGGTTTTCGGGGTGCCGCTCTATGGCATGGCGAACACCCTGCACGAGAAGGTCTATACGTCGCGCGGCGTCGGCTTCGTCGCGGAGCTGTACGCCGACCTGCCTTACGCGGGCGACGGGCGTCTGATCATCATGCGCCAGCCGCCCAAGGTCACCACGGACCAGGTGATCGCCCGTTGCATGAAGGCCGTCGAGAAAGGCGTCGTCGACACCCTCGACGGCCAGGACATCAAGATCGATTTCGACGTCATCTGCGTGCACTCGGACACGGCGGGCGCGGTGGAGGCGGCCAAGGCGCTGAGGGCCGCCCTGAAGTAACGTCTCTTGCCGGCCGTTTCCGCAGCGTGGGAGCGGCCGGCCCGGTGCGTGGTGCGGCGTCGTCGCGCGCGCCCTGAGCTACCTGCCCGAAGCAGCGTGAGAGAAGACGCATGAACGCCACGAGCCGCCCAGGCAACGACCCGAAGTTTCCCGACATGGTGCTCTATGGAGGCCCGACCTCGCCCTTTGCGCGCATGGCCCTTGTCCTTGGGCGCGAGCTGGGCATTCCCTTCAGATATGAGGTCATCAACATCTACACGGCCGAATTCATCGACCGGTTCAACCCGTTGCGGCAGATCCCGACGCTGATCGTCGGCGGCGATACGGCCTACTACGACAGCCGCGTGATATTCGCCTGTTTCGACCGCATTTCCGGGCGGCCCTCGATGCTGCCCGGGGAGGACGATGCACAGGCCACGCGGATCGCGCTCCTGCTCGGCCTGACGGAGGCATGCCTGCATTACCGGATGGAGATCATCCGGCCCGACGGCGCCCGCAGCGACGAGACGGTCGCCAAGCAGAGCCAGCGGATCGAGCGCTGCCTGGATCACCTCGAAGGGATCGCGGATCGCATCGTCGAGGGGCCGCTGCGCCTGGAACAGATCGTCGCCGGATGCGCCATGGAATACATCGACTTCCGCTTCAGCACCGCGTGGCGCGCCCGCTGCCCGGTCCTTTCGAGATGGTCGGCGGACTTCTCCCGGCGGCCGGCCATGGTCGCGAGCAGGCCGGACACTTGACCGCACCCCTTGGCACGATCAGCCGACGCTCAATTCAGCCCTTGCATCGGCGGATCTGTCCACACACGACAATACCGTCGCAAGATTGCGTCCCCAATCGTTGAAAATATCACCAATTCGGGAGAACATAGCAGCCCCATTCAGGGAATGGAGTTTGTTCGGGATGTGCTCGATCGTTTTACGCACACTCCTGACGGCATTACTTCTGGGCTGCGTGCCTGCCACGCACGGACTGGCCCAGGGACTGGATTTACCTGGTGGCGCGGTCGAAATCGGCTCACCGATTTCCATCGTCGTCACGCCTCCCCCGGAAAGCTCCGGCAAGACGATCTATGTGAGGTTCTACCGGGACGGAAAGTACGTGGAGGACTTCCACTGGTATCTGGACCTCGGAGAGAAGCCTGCCCCAAGCGAACTGCGCATCCACGCGCCGTCGCGCCCTGGCGCCTACGACGTCCGGATGTTCGATGTGCGCCCCTTCGACGCCCCTCTCGCGTCGAGGAAACTGGCCGTGCTTGCCACACGGGACGATGACGCGCTTTCGTTGCCCGGCGCGACTGCATACGAGATCGGCGAAAAAATCGTCGTCAGTGCCGACCCCGGCCAGGACCGGTATCTCACGCAGTACGCTCATGTGACCCTCTACAAGGACGGCAAGCCCTTGCGGGACGGCCTCCTGGAGTGGTTCGGCGAACCCGGCGACCGCGCGCCGAGAGCGTTTGCCTTCAACGCCCCGGACCGTCCGGGCCTCTATGAATTCCGCTTCTATGACCGCCATGTCTGGAAGGACCCGCATCTGATCTCGGTCCAGCCGTTCCGCGTCGTGGCGACGCGCGACGACGATGCGCTGGACATTCCGGACAAGGAGGCGTTCGAGATCGGCGAGAGGATCGTCGTGCGCGCAGATCCCGGCCCCGGCCGGTATTTCACCGAATACGGGCATGTCACGCTCTACAAGGACGGCAAGCCCTTGCGGGACGGCATCCGGCAGTGGTTCGGCGAGGTCGGCGACAGATCGCCGAAAGAATTCACGTTCCATGCGCCTGACCGCCCGGGCCTCTACGAGTTCCGCTTCTACGACCGGCACCTGTGGAAGGAGCCGCATCTCATCGCGCTCCGGCCCTTTGCCGTCGTCGCCACGCGCGATGACGGTGCGCTCGAGATCCCCGACAAGCCCGGCTTCGCACCGCGCGAGCAGATCGCGGTTCGCGCCGGTCCCGGACCCGACCGGTATTTCACCGAATACGGGCATGTCACGCTCTACAAGGACGGCAAGCCCTTGCGGGACGGCATCCGGCAGTGGTTCGGCGAGGTCGGCGACAGATCGCCGAAGACGTTTCTCTTCGAGGCTCCGGAAGAACCGGGCCGCTACGAGTTCCGCTTCTACGACCGGCACCTGTGGAAGGAGCCGCACCTCATCGCGCTCAAGCCGTTTTCGGTCGTCTCGGACGGGGATACCCCGGAGCTTGCCGGCGGCCGCGGACCGGTGCCGAATGGCGCGCCCTGCCCTCCGGCTCTTCCGGGCGCCCCCGGTCTTCCGGACCCCGGCTGCGAGGGACCCGCGGGCGATGCGCCGGGGGGCGACGTCGCCACCGCCAGCAGCACCGATCCCCTGACGGGCGAGACGACCACAACCACGCGCAATCCGGACGGCTCGCGGACCATCGTGCGAACGGATCGGGAGGGCCGGGTCGTCGCGATCGAAACGCAAGGCCCCCCGGGCAGCGGCGCCGGCACCTTGAGTTTCGTCGATCCCGAAACCGGCGTGACCCGCACGATCATCCGCGACGGCGACGGGCGGCGTCGCGTCCTCGAAAGCGTCGGCTGGATCGACCCGCTGGGGGACGCAAACCTGCTCCATGTCGACAATTTCGGTCGCGAGATCGAGGTGCTGGCCATGGCGAACGGGATATCGGTGATCGAGGCGCGCGACCTCATGGGACGCGCCGAGGAAACCATCGTCCTGGAAGACGGCACCAGGATGACATCCAGGCAAACCCCGTTGGGGGACCGGATCGAAACCGTCGAAACGCCTGACGGTCTCGCCGAGATCGCGGTGTTCGACTCCGCCGGGCAGCTTGTCACCCGGACGCGCAGCAACGAGGACGGCAGCGCAACCACCGTGGACGCGAAGGGATACAAGCGGACGGTCTCGGCCCCGGTCGGCGACGGCACCGTGGAGATCGTGGAAGAAGACCCGCACGGCAATCTGACGCGCACCGCCTACGACGCGCAGGGAACTGTCGTCGCGACGAGGCGGGAGCGTGCACGCCCCTATGAGCCCGGCGAGGCGTATTATCTCAACGACCTGAAAGGGAATATCCCCTGGGACGAGCTTGACGACGGCGACAGAAAGCGGTTCGCCGACACCGAGCAGATGATGCGCAACAATCGCGACACCGCGGAGTTCCGCACCGCGCAGGCCGAGGCCCGACGCGTCGAGAAGGAGCGGCAGAACCAGCGTTTTGCCGAGCTGGACGCGGAGCTGGACGCGGAACTGGCGGATATCGCAGCCGGGCAGGCTGCGGCAGACCGGGCCGCGCTGGCGCGCGACGCTCAGCTTGAACTGGATGCCAGGCGGGACGAGGTGACGGACCGGCTGTCCGACCTGGACCGCCGGATCGAGGTTGCCCGCGATGCGGGAAATATCGAGGAACAGCGAAAGCTCGAGGCAGAGCATGACGAACTGCACGACGCCTCGCTCGATCTTTTCCTGCCCACCGAAGCCGAAGAGGCCGAGATCGGCCGCAGGCAAGCCGTGCGGGATGCCCTTCTCGACGAGGTCGGCGGGGTCGCGCGGACCTTGGGCGACAAGGCGTACCGGCATATGTCGGAGGACCAGGACGACACCGAGTTCTACGCCGCGGGCGCCAGGTACGTTTCCCTCGGCGCGGAAATGCAGCACATGCTCGCCGGGAACCAGCGGGTCGCCATGCGCGAGAAGGCGGGTGCGCAAGGCTGGTTCGAGGCGATCGGGCAGAAGCTGGCCGATCCCGGAACCACGGCCGAAGAGCGCGAGATTCTCGCGGACATGAGAGACCTCGCGCGGCTCCGGCAAGAGGGCGGCGACCGCCTCATGAGCGACAATGCAAGAATCGTCGCGGCGGGATACGCGACAGATGCGGTGTTGATGGCTGCCGGACCAGCCGCAAAGGCAACCCTGCAGGGCGGCAGGCAGCTTGCCTCCAGGGCGATCGTCCAACGCGCGACAAGCGCCGCCTTCGCGGAACAGATCGCGGCAGGCGCGACGCGGGGCAGCGCACTGCGCGCCGCGCGGACGGCGGGACAGGCCGCGCTGGCCGCGGCGGAGAACCGGGCCGGTGCGCTCCAAACGCAGTTTGCAAGCACACGGGCCGGCGCGGCGGCCGATAGGCTGGGCCGGTTGCTGACGACGGAACTTCACGTCTCCAGGCGGCTTGCCGAACACAAGGTCCTGGAGGCGGCGGTCGTCGATGCCGCGGTGGGGGCCAGCGCCGATGTCGGCATGCAACTCTACCAGACAGGCACCGTCGATCCGGTCGAGACGGTGCGCGGCGCCGTTGCCGGGTCGATGATGGCCGGCCTCCATGCAACGGGCAAAGGTGCGGTCCGCGCAGCAAGATCGCGCCGCCCGGCATCCGTGTCCGCCGACGCCGCGGCGACGCCGGCGAGGGCGGACGATCCCGCGGGCGGTGGCGCGACCA
This sequence comes from Alphaproteobacteria bacterium, assembly GCA_033844555.1. Lineage (GTDB taxonomy): Bacteria > Pseudomonadota > Alphaproteobacteria > Futianiales > Futianiaceae > Futiania. The sequence goes on from JAJLJT010000074.1 coordinate 5,262, forward strand.
CGATCGACGATCCCCATGCCGGCAGTCCGGACATTTTCGACGATAGCGACGACGTCCTGCCGGGTCCCGCGGAGCCGCCGCCAGGTGCGCGCAGCAGACATCTGAGCGAAGCGGAAATCCGCCGGCTCCATGAACCGGGCCGAAACCTCAGCGCGGAAGATATTCAGGCAAAGGCGGACTTGTACCGCGATCTCGCGCAACGTCGCAGAGCGGTCGAACAGGCTGTGAAGGAAGGCCAGCCGCGCGGGCAAGTGCGTGAGAGGGTCCGTGATCTGGTGGCGCAGCACGACCGCATCCGCGCCGGGTCGAACCGGCAGCCCGGCGGGATGGTTCGGCGGCCCTCGACCCACGGCCCCGGCGCGCAGGAGCGGCCGGCCGTCGCGTTGAGAATGCCCGAGGATCCCGATGGAACCTGGAGCCGCGGCACGACCCGTATCGACGGCAACCGCCGGCCGCCGGGAAACGACACCGCGCGCATCGAGACCGAGGTCATCCCCTCGCGGCGAAACGCACGCGAAACGCCCCCTCCCACGCCGAGGCCACGAACGGACATTGCGAATGTGAACCGGGCGGACAGCAACCCCGGTGTTCGCCCCGGACCTCCCGATCCGGATAGACGGCCGATGCCTGGCGGCGGGGAACCGCCAGCCACCGGCACGTCCCCCGCCCAGCCCTCGCCGGACGACACGCTCGTCCTCGCGGAGCCGCCGACACACGGCGGACCCGGCGACGCCACCCTCCTCCTCGGCGCGGACGGACGGCCCGTCGTGCGCGACGGCGCACTGGCGACAACGGAGACGCCCCCTGCCCGACCCTCGCCGAACGATACGCTGGTCCTCGCGGAGCCGCCGACACACGGCGAGCCCGGCGACGCCACCCTCCTCCTCGGCGCGGACGGACGGCCCGTCGTGCGCGACGGCGCACTGGCGACCACGGAGACGCCCCCGGCAACGCGGGCGGAAAACGACGCGGCGCCCGCCGCTGGCGAGTTCGATCCAACCGGCCTGGACGAGGCGGTCTCCGCTGGCTCCGGGCCAACGGCCGAGCATTTTCCGAGCCGGGCCACTTTCGACATGCCCGGCAGCGAGATGGATCGCATCCTGATCGAGCACCATGGAGGCCTGGAGAACGTGCCCCCCGTTCACCGTCATCGGTTCGAGACGCTCGAACACATTTCGCGCGACGGGGCCTTCAGCCCGACGGGGGAAGGGCCGCATTTTTCCGACGACGGAGAATTGCCGAGACGGGGCGGGAACATGCTGATCCGCGTCAAGCCCGAAGCGCGGGACACCCTCGTCCATTTCGAACGCAACCCCAACGAGGTTCGCGGTCTTGAGCCGTATTATTATCCGGGTGGCATCGCCGGCGGAGGCCAGAAGCGACCGGTACCGGCCCGTCTCCTTGAATACTTTCATCCCGGAGGAGACGGGATCGAGACCGGCTGGTATCCGGTCCCGGACTTCAAGCCGCTGGAGGACAGGTTCCCACCCGGCACGGCGATCAGCCCGGCGGATCTGGCTGCACTGACAACAGAGCGCGAAAGAATTCGCAGCAACCTGCGCGATACAACAGAACGCTTCCGCCAGTCAGAAGGGGCGCTCAAACAGATCCTGCAAGACGAAATGTCGGCCCAGCTCGAGAGGTTGCAGAAACTGACAGAGGTCCTGGCGCGCCAGTGACCGCAGGCGAGCGACAACATCGGGGCAAATGGAAGACGCAGCACCCCAAGAATGGCCCCCAGGGCCCGACGGCACGCACAGTTTCCCTGTCTCGGCCAGGAGCTTCCTCGCCTCCATCAGCTTGTTGCGCGCCTCGGCCAGGGACACGACCGGGTAGGCGCCGAGCGCCAATGTCTTCCGACGGCCGTGGAAGCGGTAGGCGACGCGCCACAACCGCGACCCCTGCGGCGTGACGAGCAGATATAGCCCGCCGCCATCGCTGTGCTTGACGGGCTTCTCGGCGGGCTTCAGCGCCCTGATCCGGACGCCGGTGAGCGGCATGTTGGTATCCGCGAACCGCGCGCGAACGCTGACGAACGAGAGAGTGGTGCCGCTGCCGGCTTCACAAATCGAGCATATCTAATTGATATTAAATGAATTAATGCGAGGAATACTCGAAATGTGCCAACATGCATACCAACAATCAACGTCGACTATCGCCGGTCCGGCTCTGGCCGCCTGATCAGGAAGCTGCCCAACCGCCAGTCATTTTCTGAACTGCCCCCTAACGTCGCCCGAGGCCATTGCTCTCGCGCTGTTGTATGCCCGATCCTCCGCCCGCTGCGAAAGACACCTGACCCGGCAGATAAAAGGTGTGCCGGCATCCGCGCTGCTATATGTCCGATCCTCCGTCCGCTGCGTAAGATACCTGGCCCGGCAGATAGAAGGGTGTGCCGGCATCAGGGCAGCGGGCAGCGGTCAATGCTCAAGGGGCCAACCGCCGTGTCTTCCAATGCAGCCCTCAAAACCATTCTGCTCGCCGGAATCGGGGCGAGTGTCCTTCTGGCGGGCTGCAATGTCACATGGGACGACCGCAAATTACCTGAAGACCCCTATGGCTGGAATGGGGTCGGAAAGATCGTGACGCTCATCGAGCCCGGAGACAACCCCGAACTTCGAAGCAGTTATGCAAGGATGGCCCGCGGCTCGGTATATTTTGGCGCACTCCATCTGGATCGCGACAGCGAACGCTACGCCTACACGCGGAACTGGAACTCGATCGAGGCTGCGATTGCTGTAAGTGCGGCAGTTTGCGCTCATGGCGCGGGCCGGCCTTGCGTTCTGGCGGCCATGGTCCTGCCGGACGCGCTGCCTTCCACGACCCGCCGCGCCAAGGGCTTCAGTGTTCAGACACTCAATCAGTTCCGCTTGCTTTATGCGGAAAAGCAAAAGCCCGGCCTCTGGGGCGCATACGCCATCTCTGCCTTGGCATCGCAGGGCTTCTCGGCGCAGGAGCAGACCGAAGAAGGGGCCAGAACCAGCGCCCTGCGCAATTGCGAGTTTCGTCTGAAGGCGGAACTCGTTCGTATCGGAAAGGTCGGGGCCTTCGCGGCAGCGGAGGGTGGCTTCGACCGCTGCGAGATTGTGCACGTTACCTCGCCGTAACCGTGCTTCTCGGACTTGGACTGACGTTGATGGCAGCGTCCGAGGGCGAATACGTTGATGTCGGAGCCGCCGATGCATCGCGGTTCCGAATGCGCAACATGCAGAAACTCGGCCTAGCCTGACATGCCCCAGCCCCGCGCAGACCGAAACTGGTCAGCTTTCGTCTGAAACCCCCCGATGCGACGCAAACACGGCTGCCGTCCCGTTCGGGCCGAGCAGCAGCGTGTCGAAGGGGTCGCGGCGGTCGCCCATCTCCATCCCCGGCGAGCCGACGGGCATGCCCGGGACGCTGAGGCCGAGCGCCCGCGGCCGCTCCTTCAGCAGGCGGGCGATGTCGTTGGCGGGCACGTGCCCCTCGATCACATAGCCGTCGATCTCGGCGGTGTGGCAGGACATGTGCTCCGGCGCGATCCCGAGCCTTTCCTTGAGCGCATAGAGCGCATCGTCCGGCATCTCGCGCACGTCGACGGGGAGCCCGGCGCGGCGGACATGATCGACCCAGGCGCCGCAACAGCCGCAGGTCGGAGACTTGCTGACCAGCATGCGCGGCGCGGCGGCGGCGACGGAGGGGCCTGCCAGCGCGAGCGCGGCGGAGGCGACCAGAAACAGGCGGCGGTTCATCGTCTTCGTCCTTTCTGTGATGGCCGTGCACCCCGGCGGAGCATGCCCCGCCGGGGCGCGGGCGGTCAGAACATCAGCCGCGTGCCGACGACGAAATAGACCGCATCGTCGTCCTCGCCGGCGGCACGCGCAAGCCTGCGGGTCGCGCCGAACACGCGCTCGTAGTGGACGCCGACATAGGGCGAGATCGCCCGGTCCACGAGGTCGTAGCCGAGGCGCGCGCCGACCTCCACCTTCGGCCCCCATGCCCCGAGCCCGATCGCCCGATCGTCGCGCAACGGCAGGTCGACCTCGATGCTCGGCGTCAGGACGATCCGGTTGGTGATGAGGCCTTCGTACTCCACCTCGAACCGGGC
>JAJLJT010000075.1:0-6032 GCA_033844555.1 Alphaproteobacteria bacterium
CCTTCCAGCGCGCGGTCGAGCGTGTGCCACGCCCCCTCCACGCCCGAGGCGTCGTCGAGGCGGCGCGTCCAGATGTCGGTGCGCGGCGCAGCCGCCCGCATGATCCGCATGGGCGTCGGGTCGATGGCAAGCTGGCTGAACTGCCCGTACCACGCGAAGTCGGCGAGCGAGGGCCGCGTGCCGAAGAGATAGCGGTTCATGCCCATGTGCGGCTCGAACGCGGCGAGCATTCGGCGGTAGCTTTCCTCCAGCAGCGCGCGGTTCTCCTCCGTCGCGCCGAGGATCGGCATGCGCCCGACCTGCCGGGTGCGCATGGCCTCGGCCTCCTCCGCGCTGCCCGGTTCCGCGTCGAAGACCGACCATTCCTCGCCCGCCCAGCGCGCCACGTACTCCTGGTCCTCCGGATCCCACCAGCGGTAGAAGAAGAGCGCCTTGACCGCCCATTCGTCGGCCATGTCCTCCAGCAGGTCGTTCAGGAAGGCCATCGCGGGGTCTTCGGGGATGACGGAGCGGCCGGCGTGGCGCGCCTCCAGATCGTGGGCGAGCGCGGTCGTCTCCGCCCCGTAGCTTCCGTCCGGATATTGCAGCACCGGGATCAGCATGGGCTTGAGGTGCCGGGTCGCGGCCCGCAATTCCCGCGTCATGATCGCCCAGTCGAAGGGGATGCGCCGGTAGCGCAGGATGCCGCGCAGCTTGAGCGCATAGGGCGAGGCCGTCGATCCGATCAGCCGGTAGCGCGCATCGCTCATGCCCGTCTCCCCTTCATTCTCCGCGCGGACCCGCGCCGGGACCGCGGGCGAGTGCGGCCACTTCCGCGCGCAGCGCGGCCAGTTCCGCCATGATCTGCTGATGCTCGCTGCCGAGCGCGCCGCGGGTCGCGGCCTCCTCGGCGGCGTGCTCCTGGCTCATGGAGTCGACGATGATCGCGATGAACAGGTTCAGCACCGCGAAGGTCGTGAGCAGGATGAAGACGACGAAGAACACCCACGCGAACGGATAGACCTCCATGACGGGCCGGACGATCCCCATGGACCAGCTTTCCAGCGTCATGATCTGGAAGAGCGAATAGAGCGAGGCCCCGATGGTGCCGAACCAGTCCGGGAAGGCCGCCCCGAACAGCTTGGTCGCCATCACGGCGGCGACATAGAAGACGAGGGCGAGCAGGGTCACGACCGAACCCATGCCCGGGATCGCGCGCAGGAGCGCCTGCACCACGCGCCGCATGGAGGGCACGACCGAGATGAGCCTGAGTGCGCGCAGGATGCGCAGCGCGCGCAGCACCGACACCCCCTCGCCCGCGGGCACGAAGGTGATCGACACGATGGCGAGGTCGAACACGTTCCACGCCGAGCGGAAGAAGGAGAGGCGATAGACCGCAAGCTTCATCGCGATCTCCACCACGAAGATCGCGATGGCGATGCGGTCGAGCGCGACAAGCACCCCGCCCGCCTGCGTCATCGCGGCGGGCCAGGTCTCGAGCCCCAGCACGATCGCGTTCAGCACGATGACCGCGATGATCGCGGTCTGGAACCGCTCCGATTCCACGATGCGGCGCAGAATGTCCATGGAAGCTCCCTGAAGGGCGGATGATCCAAGCCAATAAGGGAACGGCAGTGCCCGCGGTCAAGGTCCGCGAGAGGCGCCGCCGGGCCGCCGTTTTCATATTCCCGATTTCGAAGGCGTGGCGTAGCCTCTGCACAAGAACAGCAGAATCACCGGGGGGTGCCCAGATGCTGACGATGCGCGCTATGCGCGGCCTGCCGGCCGTGCTGCTCATGCTGGCCGGGCTTGCCCTCGCCGGCTGCACGACGACCACGGTCACGCCGGAATACGTGGCCAAGCCGCAGGAGCCGGCGACGGGCGTCGCGATCGGCGAACTGACGGCCAAGGACGATCTCTGGGCGCTTTACCTCCCCTATCTGCGCGCGGGCCTGGTGGCGGAGCTGCGGGAGACGAACGCTTTCGCCCAGGTCTACGACCCCGCGCCCGAGACGCTGCCCGCGCAAACCGTCCTCCTGACGGGGCGCCTGACCGAAATCGACCGCGGCAGCAAGGCCGCACGCTGGATCATCGGTTTCGGGGCAGGCCGGGCCAAGGCGCGCGGCGCGTTCGAGATCACCGGCGCGGACGGCACCTCGCTCGCGAAGTTCGAGAGCTGGAAGGCCTATTCCGGCGGCGCGGGGATCGGCGGGGCCGACTTCCTCGACATGGAAGACCTCGTCCAGGAACTGGGCAAGGAGACCGCGGGCTCCGTCGTGCGCTGGTCGAAGGGCCAGCCGCTGGAACCGCCGCGCGAGGACTGACGCCCGAAAAGATACGCCGTCAGCCGCGCGAGGCCTTGAGCTGCGCGCCATAGCCGCGCGGATCGATCCACGCGTCGACCAGTGCGGGGCCGCCGTGCGCCATCGCCCCCGCAAGCGCGGTCTCCAGCGTCTCGGCGCTGTCGGCGCGCCACGCCTGGAACCCGAGCCCGCGCGCGGTTTCCGCAAAGTCCGGCCGCTCCCACCGCACGCCGTCGGGCGCGAGCTTGCGGCTCTGCTGCTTCACGTCGATCAGCGACAGCGAAGCGTCGTTGAACACGACGACCGTCACGTTCGCGCCGTACTGCGCGGCGGTCGCAAGCTCTCCCAGGCACATCATCAGGCCGCCGTCGCCCGTGAACACCACCGCGCCGCGTTCGGGATCGTGCAGCGCCGCGGCGATCCCTGCGGGCAGCGCGTATGCCATGGTCGCGAGCCCGTTGGAGATCAGGATGTCGCCCGGCTCCCGGCACGGCCAGAACATGGTGGCGGAGAACATGTGCGCGCCTGCATCCACGGTGATGCGCGGCGGCGGACCTTGCCGCCTGGCGGCGTGGGATGCGGCGCGCTCCACCACCTCCTGCGGGCTCAGCAGGTTGCCGGTCGAGGGATAGGCGAGCGCCGCGCGTTGGGCATCGCTGAAGGCACGCGCCTCTCCCGGCGTCCAGCCGGGCGCGGGCGCAAGCGGCCCCAGCGCCTCCACGATGGCGTCGAGCGGCCCGTAGACCGAGACCTCGCGCGCGCAATAATGGACCGGGTGCTCCGCGGTCGACATCTCCACGACCGGAATGTCGTAGGGCCAGGGCTGCAGGATCAGTTCGACCGGATCCATGCCATAGAGCACGATCAGGTCGGCGGAAGAAACGCACGGGCCTTCCGCCGCGCCGCCGGTGAAGATGCCCGCATAGGCGGGGTCGTCGTCGGCGATGGTGCCCTTCGCCTTGTAGGTGACGAGCCCGGCGCAGCCGAGGCCCGCGCAGAGCCGCCGCAGGGCGTGCGCCGCCTCGGGCCTGCAGGCCTCCAGCCCCGCCACCACCACGGGCCGCTTCGCCGCCGCGATACGGGCGCGAAGCGTGTCCACGTCGCCCGCGATGCCCGCTTGCGCCTGCGCGCCGCCTGCGAAGGGCGCCACCTCGCGCCGCGCGGCAGGTCCGGTCAGCTCGACATGCACGGGGCCGCGCCGGGGCGCGAGCGCGGTCTGCACCAGCGTCTCGATCTCCTGGGCCGCATCGTCGCCTTCGAGCCGCCCATGCCCCTTCATCACGGGGGCGAGCATGGCCTTCTGGTCGAACACCTGGTGCGTGATGTAGGCGAGTTGCTTCGGCGTGAAGCCGTCCGTCACCATCAGCACGGGCGCACGGTCCAGCATCGCGTAGGCCGCGCCGTTCGCACCGTTGGCGAGGCCCGGCCCCTTGGTGGTCAATGCGACGCCCGGCGTGCCGGAGATTTCCGCCGTCGCGCCCGCCATCATCACCGCGCCGTTCTCCGTCCGCGCCAGCACGAAGGGAATGCCGCGGTCGGCCGCCGCCGCGATCAGGTCGAGGCTCGACCCCCCGCCCGGCACGCCGAACATGCGGGTGACGCCGTGCCGGACGAGGGCGTCGGCAAAGGCTTCGGCGACGGTCTGCTGTGCGCTCATGCGGCTGCGGGTCCCTTGAAAATGCCCCGGCTCAGGCGTCCGGATAGGCGAAGTCGACGATCAGGTTGCGGTAGCGGTCGATGCGGATCGTGCTGTGCGCGGGCACGACGAGGGTCGATTCCCGCTCCTCCACGATGGCGGGACCGTCCGCGGTCATGCCCTCCGTCAGCTTGTAGCGGTCGTAGACCGGGGCCTCCACGAAGTCGCGCGCCTCCCCGTCGTAGATCCGGCGCGTGCCCTTGAGCGCGTCCGCGATGTCGCCGCCCTGCACGTCGGCGGCCTGCGGCTTCAGGTCGGGATAGGGCGAGGCGACGATCAGCCGCCAGGAGACGACCTCCACCGGCATGCCCGCCTCGATACGGCCGTAGAGGTCGCCGTAGGCCTTCTCGAACGCCGCCTTGAGCTTCGGCTGGAGGCCTGCATCGAGCGCGCCCTCCGGCATCGGCACGTCGACCTCGTACCCCTGCCCCTGGTAGCGCATGGAGGCGAGGATGCGCACGCCGAACGAGGCCGGGTCGACGCCCGCGCTGGAGAGAAGCTCGCGCCCCCGCGCCTCCAGCCCGCCGAACATGTCGGCAAGGGTCGCGGCGTCCAGATCGTCGAGCGCGGCGACGGAGGCCTGCACGAACGCGAACGACATTGGCGAGGCGAGGAAGCCGAAGGCGGAGGCGACGCCCGCGCCGAGCGGGCAGATCACGCTGCGCATCCGCAGCTTGCGCGCGACCTGGCAGGCATGGACGGGCCCTGCGCCGCCGATGGGCACCATGACGAAGCGGTCGGCGCGCTTGCCCTTCTCCAGCGCGTGGATGCCGGTCGCCTGCGCCATGTTCTCGTTCACCGTCTCGTGGATGCCCCACGCAGCCTCGGTCACGGAAAGGCCCAGAGGGTCGGCGATCCTGGCCTTGATGGCGGCGGCGGAAGCGTCCACGTCGAGCGCCATGTCGCCGCCGAGAAAGTTCCCCGCGTCGAGATAGCCGAGCAGCAGGTCGGCGTCCGTGACGGTGGCGTCCTCCCCGCCCTGGCCGTAGCAGGCGGGACCCGGCACGGCGCTGGAACTGTCGGGGCCGACCTGGATCAGCCCCATGCGGTTGACGCGCGCGATGGAGCCGCCGCCCGCGCCGATCTCGATCATGTCGACGACCGGCACCTTCAGCGGGATGCCCGAGCCCTTCTTGAAGCGGAACATGCGCGCCACCTCGAAATCGGTCGTGCGCGTCGGCTCGCCGTCCTCGATGAGGCACGCCTTGGCCGTGGTGCCGCCCATGTCGAAGCACAAGACGTCTGCCTCGCCCGCCAGCTTGCCGATCAGCGTCGTCGCCTGCACGCCGCCCGCCGGTCCGGACTGGACGAGGCGGATCGGGAACTCCATCGCGGTCGCCTGGTGAACCGTGCCGCCGTCGGACTGCATCAGGAACAGGTCGCGCCCGATCCCCATGGCCTTCAGCCCTTCCGACAGGCGCTGGATGTAGCGGCGGAAGATCGGCTGCACATAGGCGTTGGCGATGGTGGTGGAGGTGCGCTCGTACTCCCCGATCTCCGGCATCACCTCGGACGAGATGCAGATGGTGCGGTCGGGGAAGGCCGCCGCCAGCCGGTCGCGCACGCGCCGCTCATGCTCCCCGTTCTTGAAGGAATGCAGCAGCGAGACGGCGATGGCCTCAACGGGCGCATCGCGCAGGTCCGCCACCAGCGCCTCGAGCGCGGCATCGGTGAGCGGCGTCAGCACCGCGCCGTCGGGGCCCACGCGCTCGGCCACCTCGAAGCGGCGGGACCGCCGGACCAGCGGGTCCACGACGCCGATGAACAGGTCGTAGGTGTCGTAGCGCCACTCGCGCCCGATCTCGATGATGTCGCGGAAGCCTTCCGTCGTCACCAGCGCGGTCGCCACGCCCTTGCGCTCGATCAGCGCGTTGGCAACGAGCGTCGTGCCGTGGATCACCCGCATCACCTGCGCGGGGGCGACGCCGTTCTTGTCGAGGATCTGCGAGATGCCCTGCAGGACGCCGCGCGAGGGGTCGTCGGGCGTGGTCAGCACCTTCTCGTTGAACAGGCGGCCCGTCCCCTCGTCCAGCATCACGAGGTCGGTGAAGGTG
>JAJLJT010000076.1:0-3509 GCA_033844555.1 Alphaproteobacteria bacterium
AGGTGTCGGGGGAGTACGCGATGCTCGCAGGCGCCATCGGGAACGGCTGGCTGGAGCGGGAGCGCACGATCCTTGAAAGCCTCACCGCCTTCCGGCGCGCGGGCTGCGACGGCATCCTCACCTATTTCGCCATCGAGGCCGCAAAACTCCTGCGCGAGGGCTGAGGCCCCGGCCCCAACCGCGCCCCCCATCCGTCTCCCTGTCCCTCTCTCCCGTCATCCCCGGGCTTGTCCCGGGGATCCATGAGCACGCGTGCCCCTTCAGGAACCCGCCCCCCGCCACGCGCGTTCTTCTGCCCGGACGGCACCGTACCGCCGTCGGCAACCCAAGGAGGCACGCATGTTCGGCTGGGTCCTGATGTTCCTGATCCTCGCGCTTGTCGCCATGGCGCTCGGCGCGGGCGGCGTCGCCGGTCTCTCGATGCAGATCGCGTGGATCCTGTTCGTCGTCGGGATCGTGCTCGCGGTCGTGTTTGCGATCTTCGGACGCCGGCGCGTGTGATCCGGCGCCCGCAGTTCGCGCGTCAGCCCTTGCCGCCCTTCGTCCGCATCGCTTCGAGGCGGGCGAAGAGCGAGGAGGTGTCCCACCGTCCGCCGCCCATGTTCTGCACGTCGCCGTAGAACTGGTCGACCGCCGCGGTCAGCGGCAGCGTGGCCCCGTTGCGCCGCGCTTCCGCCAGGCAGATGCCGAGGTCCTTGCGCATCCAGTCGACGGCGAAGCCGAAGTCGAACTTGTCCTGAAGCATCGTCTTGTAGCGGTTTTCCATCTGCCAGGACTGGGCCGCGCCCTTGGAGATCACCTCGACCACCTTCTCGCAGTCGAGTCCCGCGGCCCGCCCGAAGCTCAGCGCCTCCGACAGCCCCTGCACAACGCCTGCGATGCAGATCTGGTTGACCATCTTGCAAAGCTGGCCGGCCCCCGGCCCGCCCAGCAGCACGCAGGACCGGGCGAAGCTGTCGATGGCCGGTTTCGCCCGGTCGAACGCCGCCTGGTCGCCGCCGCACATGACCGTCAGCACGCCGTTTTCCGCGCCCGCCTGTCCGCCGGAGACGGGGGCGTCGATGAAATGCAGCCCCTTCTCGCGCGCCGCCGCGTGACACTCCCGCGCAACGTCGGCGCTCGCCGTCGTGTGGTCGACGAAGATCGCATCCGCCTTCATCGCCTGGAACGCGCCGTCGGGGCCCGTCGTGACCGCGCGCACGTCGTCGTCGGCGCCGACGCAGGCGAAGACGATATCCGCGCCCTCCGCGGCTTCGGCCGGGGTGCGGAAGGCCTTGCCGCCATGTTCCGCCACCCACTTATCCCCGCGCGCCTGGGTTCGGTTATAAACATGGACGTCGTATCCGCCCTTGGCGGCCAGATGCCCCGCCATCGGATACCCCATGACGCCCAGACCGATGAAAGCTGCCGTTGCCATGCCGTCCCCTTTTCTGTCGCGTACGCGTGGCTTTTGCCCTGTTCTTGCGTTGTTATAGTCGCCCTGCCACGATCCACCAACCGCCCCGACGCACGCCTCTCGGCCCTGCGCCCAAGGAAAGCCCGGACCACATGCGCCTTCTTCTCCGTTGGATGTTCCGTCTTGTCGGCCTTGTCCTCGTGCTCGCGGTGATCGCCGCCGGCGCGGGCTATCTGTGGCTGCGCCAGACGGTCCCGTCGTGGGAAGGCCGCTATGCCGCCGAGGCGGTGTCCGCCCCGGTGACCATCGTGCGCGACCGCGACGGCGTGCCCCATATCACCGGGGAGAGCGACGCGGACGTCTTCTTTGCCCTCGGGTTCGCGCATGCGCAGGACCGGCTCTGGCAGATGGAACTGTCGCGGCGCGCAGGGCAAGGCCGCCTGTCCGAGATCTTCGGGGAGCGCACCGTTGCCGCCGACATCTACCTGCGCACGCTCGACCTCTATGGTCACGCAACCCGCTCCATCGCGTTTCTGGAGCCGGAGACGCGGCGCATCCTCGACGCCTATGCCGCCGGCGTGAACGCCTGGATCGAGCGTCCGACCGGCCTGTTCGAGCCGCGCCTGCCGCCCGAATTCATCCTCCTCCGCCACGCGCCGGAGCCGTGGACCCCCGCCGACAGCCTCGTGATCGTCAAGGCCATGGCCATCGGTCTGTCGAAGAACGTGTCGAGCGAGCTTCTGCGCTATGCGCTCGCGACCCGCTTCACGCCCGGCGAGGTCGAGGAGCTGGTCCCCCCCTATCCCGGCGACGAACCCTTCGCCCTGCCCGACCTCGCGGACCTCTATCCCCTCCCGCGCGAGGTCGACGTCTCCGCCCTGCCCGATCTGTCGCGATTCGAGGGGGCCTCGAACAACTGGGTCGTCTCGGGCGCGCGCAGCGTGACCGGCAAGCCGCTGCTCGCCAACGATCCGCACCTCGGGCTGACCGCGCCCGCGCTCTGGTACCTTGCGCACCTCACCTTCCCCGGCGGCGAGGACGGCCCGGCGGGCGAGGCGATCGGCGCATCGCTGGCCGGCACACCGCTGATCGTGCTCGGCCGCACCGACCGCGTCGCGTGGGGCTTCACCAACCACGGCGCGGACGTGCAGGATCTCTTCGTCGAGAAGGTGAACCCCGCCGACCCCTCGCAGTACCTCACGCCGGACGGCTGGCGCGCGTTCGAGACCGATACCGTCCGCATCTCCGTGCGCGGGGGCGAGGACCGCCTGATCGAGCGCAAGCGCACCCGGCATGGCCCCGTGGTGCCGATCCTCGATCCCGACATCGCCCGCCTCGCGCCCGAGGGGCATGTCTTCGCGCTCGCCTGGACCGCGCTCGACGACGACGACCGCTCCATGGAGGCGGGGCTGGAGGCGATGCGCGCCCGCAACGCAAGCGGCTTCGTGGCTGCCATGGCGAAGTTCCGCGCGCCCCCGCAGAACGTCGTCTATGCCGATGTCGAGGGCGCCATCGGCCTCGTCTCCACCGGCCTCGTCCCGCGCCGCGACCCGGCCAACGCCGTGCGCGGCCGCGCGCCGGTACCGGGGTGGGAGGCCGTCTACGACTGGCAGGGCATGATCGCGCCGTCGGCCATGCCGCAGGCCGTGAACCCGCCGTCGGGCGCCATCGCCACGGCGAACGAGAAGATCGTCAGCCCCTCCTTCGGCGCCTTCCTCGGCCACGACTGGGAGGCGCCGTGGCGGGCGGAGCGCCTGCACGCGCTGCTGAACGGCCGCCCCATTCATTCGCTGGAGGCGTTCCAGTCCTATCAGATGGACGATCTGTCCCTCGCCATGGCGCATATCGTGCCATTGATGATCGACGCAGCCGCGGCCGGTCAGCCCGGCGACCCCCGCGTGGCGGACGCGCTTGCGCGTCTGCGCGCCTGGGACGGACGGATGAGTGCGCAGGCCGCCGAACCCCTCATCGCCATGGCCTGGCTGCGGGAGGCGATGTCCGCCGTTTTCGCCGACGACCTCGGATCGCTGAGCGGCCTGTACCAGGGCCCTCGCGTCGACGCGCTCTCCCTCGTGCTCCGCGACGGCGCGGTGCGGCCCTGGTGCGACGAGGC
>JAJLJT010000077.1:0-9414 GCA_033844555.1 Alphaproteobacteria bacterium
GCGGTCGCGGTGCGGCGCCGCTCGGCCTCCTTCTTCTCCTTATCTGCCCCTGAGCGTTGGCATGGCGCCGCGGGCGCCGGACGCTTGGGGGAGAAAAGCCGGAGCGCAAGGCCCGGAACACACCGTTTCTGACTCGATTTCCGGACAAGGACTGCCGAGATGACACCGCAAGAGATCAACGATTCCAACTACGTCCGCATCTTCGACACGACGCTGCGCGACGGCGAGCAAAGCCCCGGCGCCTCCATGACGCTGGCCGAAAAACTGAAGGTTGCAGAGGTTCTCGACGACATGGGCGTCGACGTGATCGAGGCGGGCTTCCCCATCGCCTCGAACGGCGACTTCGAGGCCGTGCGCGAGGTTGCCAAGCTGATGAAGCGCTCGACCGTGGCCGGCCTCTGCCGCGCCTCCAAGGTCGATATCGACCGTGCCTGGGAGGCGCTGCGCCACGCGAAGAGCCCGCGCATCCACACCTTCATCTCGACCTCGCCGCTGCACATGAAGGTCAAGCTGCAGATGGATCCCGAGGACGTGGTCGCCGCGATCCACGAGAGCGTGTCGCACGCCAAGCGCTATTGCGAGGACGTGGAATGGTCGGCGGAGGACGGCACGCGGACCGAGCCGGACTTCCTGTGCCGCATCGTGGAAACCGCGATCGCGGCGGGCGCCACCACGATCAACATCCCGGACACGGTCGGCTACACGACGCCGGACGAGTATTTCGACATGTTCCGCATGGTCCGCGAGCGGGTGCCGAACGCCGACAAGGCGGTCTTCTCGGCCCATTGCCACAACGACCTGGGGCTGGCGGTCGCGAACTCGCTGGCCGCGGTGCGCGCCGGCGTGCGCCAGATCGAGTGCACGATTAACGGCCTGGGCGAGCGGGCGGGCAACGCCGCCATGGAGGAGATCGTCATGGCGCTGCGCGTGCGCCACGACGCCATGCCCTATGAGACCGGTATCGATTCCACCTATCTGACGCGGGCCTCCAAGCTCGTCTCGCAGGTGTCCGGCTTCCCCGTGCAGTACAACAAGGCGATCGTCGGCAAGAACGCCTTCGCCCATGAAAGCGGCATCCACCAGGACGGGATGCTGAAGGACGCCCAGACCTACGAGATCATGACCCCGGAATCGGTCGGCCTGAACAAGTCGAACCTGGTGATGGGCAAGCACTCCGGCCGCCATGCCTTCAAGGAGAAGCTGAAGGATCTGGGCTACGCGCTGGGCGACAATGCCTTCCAGGAGGCGTTCTCCCGCTTCAAGGATCTCGCCGACCGCAAGAAGAACGTCTACGACGAGGACATCGTCGCGTTGGTCGACGACGAGCTGAACCGGGCCGGCGACCGCATCCGCGTGAAGTCGCTGCGCATCGCCTGCGGCACCGACGTGGTGCAGACCGCCGACCTGACGCTGGAAATCGACGGAAAGGTGTCGTCGGCCTCCATGTCCGGGGACGGCCCGGTGGACGCGATCTTCAAGGCGATCAAGAAGCTGACGGGCGAATATCCGCACCTGGCCCTCTACCAGGTCCACGCGGTGACCGGCGGCACGGACGCGCAGGCCGAGGTGTCGGTGCGGCTGGAGGACGAGGGCCACGTCGCCTCCGGCCAGGGCGCCGATACCGACACGCTGGTCGCATCGGCCAAGGCTTATGTCAACGCGCTCAACCGGCTGATGGTCCGCCGCGAGAAGAGCGCGCCGCAGGGATTGCAGGCCTCGGCCTGAAACCGGATTGCCCGATTCGGGCGAGAGGGGCCGGCGGAGTGCATCCGCCGGCCCTTTCCATAGGGGGCATCGTTAAAAAATTCTGCCGGAACAAGGCGGATGGAGGAGATTCGTTAACCCTGCCGCGATACACCTTTCTCACCACCTGCCGGAGGGCTATAAAGGGAGCAGGGTGCTCGTGTCCGGTGTAATTGCCCCAACATGGCCGCCGGCGGCGCCGCAACGCATGCACGGGAAAGAATTTTCATGCTGGCTGGCCTCTTCGGCATGTTCTCATCGGACATGGCCATCGACCTCGGGACGGCGAACACGCTCGTCTATGTGAAAGGCCGGGGCATCGTCCTCAACGAGCCCTCTGTCGTCGCCATCAAGGAAGTGGGCGGCAAGAAGCAGGTTCTCGCCGTGGGCGAGGAAGCCAAGCTCATGCTTGGCCGCACCCCAGGAAACATCCAGGCGATCCGGCCGATGCGCGATGGCGTCATCGCCGACTTCGAGGTCGCCGAGGAAATGATCAAGCACTTCATCAAGAAGGTGCACAAGCGCGCCTCCTTCGCCTATCCGCGCGTGGTGATCTGCGTGCCGTCGGGCTCCACCGCGGTGGAGCGCAAGGCGATCAAGGAATCGGCGGAGCTTGCGGGCTCGCGCCGTGTCGGCCTGATCGAGGAGCCGATGGCCGCCGCGATCGGCGCCGGCCTCCCGGTGACGGAGCCGACGGGCTCCATGGTCGTCGACATCGGCGGCGGCACGACCGAGGTCGCTGTCATCTCGCTGGGCGGCATCGTCTACAAGCGGTCGGTGCGGATCGGCGGCGACAAGATGGACGAGGCGATCATCGCCTTTATCCGCCGCGCCCATAACCTGCTGATCGGCGAGGCGAGCGCGGAGCGGATTAAGAAGCAGATCGGCTCGGCCCGTCAGCCGCAGGACGGCGACGGCCCGCACATGGAGATCAAGGGACGCGACCTGATGAACGGCGTGCCCAAGGAGATCTCGGTGTCGCGCGCGCAGATCGCCGAAGCGATTTCGGAGCCGGTGAGCCAGATCGTCGAGGCCGTGAAGCTTGCGCTCGAGGCCACGCCGCCGGAGCTGGCGGCCGATATCGTCGACAAGGGCATCATGCTGACGGGTGGCGGCGCGCTGCTCGATTCCATCGATGTGGTGATCCGCGAGGCGACGGGCCTGCCCGTGACGATCGCGGAAGAACCGTTGTCCTGCGTGGCGCTCGGCACCGGCAAGGCGCTCGAGCACAAGAGCGCGCTCAACCAGCTTCTGGCAGAGGTCTGACCTCTCGGGTCTGAAGGAAGGGGGAGCGTACCGGAATGGCGGAACCGCGGCTCCAGTTCCGTCGTGGCGCGCGCCCGTCCGCCGCAGGGCAGGCGGGCCGCGGGCTCGCGGTCTTCCTCGTGCTGGCCATTGCCCTGTTCGCGGCGGAACGGACGCGTGTCGTGTCCACGGCCGGCATCCGCGCCGCGGTCGACGACGCGCTGGCGCCGGTGCTCGGTCTCGCGCGCGAGCCGATCGCGGCCGCTGCGGGTGCGGTGGAAACCGTGACGCAATACCTCCGGGTCTATGACGAAAATGCCCGCCTGCGGGAGGAGAACGCGCGCCTGCTCGCCTGGCAATCGGTCGCCCTGCGCCTCGAACAGGAGAATGCGGCCCTGCGCGCGTTGGGCCGCTACGACGCGGTCGACACCCCGACCTTCGCCTCGGCCCGCGTCGTTGCCGATGCGGGCGGCCCGTTCGCACGGACCATCCTGCTGGACCAGGGTGCAGAGGCCGGCATCTCGGCGGGCGATGCGGTGGTGTCGGCAGCCGGCCTGATCGGACGCGTCGTGCAGGTCGGCCGCGGATCGGCGCGCGTGCTGCTGCTCACCGACCTCAACAGCCACGTGCCGGTCATGCTGGAACAGACCCGCGACCGGGGCATGCTGACGGGACGCAATGCGCCGCGCCCGCGCCTCGACTTCGTGACAGGCGACACGCCGCCTGCCCGCGGGGCGCGTCTGCTGACGTCGGGCGACGGGGGGGTGTTTCCGCCCAACCTGCCGGTCGGGACGGTGCAGTCGGTCGACCGGTCGGGGGCGCAGGTCGCGCTGTTCGCCGATCTCGAGCGTCTCGACTATGTCCGCGTGATCCGGCGGTCCGAAGCCCGCCCCGGCAGCGATTTCGACACCGGCGCCGGTCAGCCCGGCTCCGGGTCCTGAGGCGGTCATGAGCGCGCTCCCGCGCGGCGGCCGCAGGGCGCTCGTATCGGCGGTGCCCGTAGCCACGTGCCTGCTCGTCATGCTGTTCGGGGCGACGCTGACGGGGACGGTCGTCGCGCCCATCGTCACGCCGCCCCTGGTGCTGGCCGCGATCTTCTTCTGGACGCTGAACCGGGCCGACCTGATGCCCGTGGCGGCGGCCTTCGGCATCGGTCTGGCGCAGGATTTCCTGTCCGGCACGCCGCTCGGAACCTGGGCGCTTGCGGCGACGCTGGCATGCGGCATGACGCACGCGCAGCGCCGTGCGCTGGCCGCGCGACCGTTTCCGCTGGCTTGGATCGGCTTTGCGGGCGTCGCGGGGGTTTCTGTCCTCATGGTGTGGGGGCTGGTTTCGGTGGCTGCCCTTGCGCCGCCGCCGGTCTCGCCCGTGCTGATCCAGTATCTCCTGCTGCTGGGCGCCTATCCGCCGATCGCTCTGGTGCTGGGGCGGGCGCAGCTTGCAACGCTGCGGTATGCGTGAGGGAGGACGATGAATTCGACCGCGCGCCAGCATGAGCGCAGTTTCACCCGCCGGGCCTTGCTGCTCGGCGGCTTCCAGCTGGGCGCATTCGTGGTGCTTGGCGGGCGCCTCTACCAGCTTCAGGTGGTGGATGGGGAGCAGTTCCTGCTGCGCGCCGAGGACAACCGCATCAACATGCGTCTGCTTGTGCCGGAGCGCGGACGCATCCTCGACCGCAACGGCCGGCCGGTCGCGGTGAACCGCCCCAACTACCGGGTGTTGATCGTGCCCGAGGATACCGAGAGCATCGAGGACACCCTCGACGCCATCGGCCGCATCGTTCCCGTGGACGAGGAGACGCGCCAGCGGGTGCGCCGCGACATCGCGCGCAACCGCTCGTTCGTGCCTGCGACCGTGGTCGAAAATCTCGACTGGGAAACCTTCGCGGCGATCAACGCGCATCTGCCCTCGTTGCCTGGCGCCGTGCCGGATGTCGGCGCCGCCCGCGACTATCCCCTGGGCCACACGGCCGCGCATCTCGTCGGCTATGTGAGCAACGTGTCGGAGCGCGACGTCGCCGCCGAACCCGACAATCCTTTGCTTGGCCAGCCGTCCTTCCGCATCGGCAAGGGCGGCGTCGAGAAGGAGCAGGATTTCGCCCTGCGCGGCCAGGCCGGGTCGAGCCGGGTCGAGGTCAATTCCATGGGCCGCGTCATTCGCGAGGTCGGGCGCACCGATGCCGTCTCGGGCGAGGATGTGACCCTCACCATCGATGCCGACCTTCAGGAGTACGCCTTCGCGCGGCTCTCCGGCGAGAGCGCGGCGGCATGCGTCATGGACGTGCGGGTGGGCGATGTGCGCGCCCTCGTCTCCACGCCCGGCTACGATCCCAATGCCTTCGTGACGGGCATTTCGCGCAAGGACTGGCAGGCTCTGCTCGCCGATCCCTACAACCCGCTGCTCAACAAGGCGATCGCCGGCCAGTATCCGCCCGGCTCGACCTTCAAGATGCTGGTCGCGATGGCGGCGCTGGACAGCGGCGCGGTCGATCCCGGTCATACGGTCGTGTGCAACGGCAGCTACCGGCTGGGCAACCACACGTTCCACTGCTGGCGCAGGGGCGGGCACGGGCGCGTGGACTTCAAGGATTCGCTGAAGCATTCCTGCGACGTCTTCTACTACGACATTGCGCGGCGCACGGGCATCGACCAGATCGAGGCGATGGCGAAGGCATTCGGCATCGGCACCCGCCTCGACCTCGGCCTGCCCGCGGAGGCCGAAGGGCTGATGCCGTCGCGGGAATGGGTGCGCGCCGCCAAGGGGCGCAGCTGGCTGCAGGGCGAAACGCTCATCACAGGCATCGGACAGGGCGCGGTACTGGCGACGCCTTTGCAGCTTGCCACGATGACCGCGCGGATCGCGAACGGCGGCCTTGCCATCAAGCCCCGTCTGTTCCGCGCCGTCGGAGGTCGGGAGATGGAGGTGCCGCCCCTGCGCCAGATTCCGGTATCCGACGCGGCGCTGCGCCTGGTGCGCGAGGGAATGGACGCCGTCTCCAACGAACAGGGCGGCACCGCGTTTCGCAGCCGTATCGCCCAGGAAGGTCTCGAACTGGCCGGCAAGACCGGCACGTCGCAGGTGCGCCGCATCACCAAGGCCGAGCGGGCGCGCGGCGTCACCCGCAACGAGGACCTGCCGTGGAACAGGCGCGACCATGCGCTGTTCGTGGCGTTCGCGCCGCGGCACGACCCGCGTTACGCGATCGCGGTCGTGGTCGAGCATGGCAGCAGCGGTTCGGGGGCGGCGGCGCCGGTCGCGCGCGACATCATGCTGGAGACGATCCGCCGCGATCCGATCCTCTCGGCGCGTCTGCGCGAGGACACGGACGTGGAAAGGTCCTGAGACGATGGCGCTGACCCGCGTTCAGGACGACCGCACGCTGGGCGCCCGCCTGCTCGAGGTGAACTGGGGGCTGCTGCTTCTGCTGTGCACCGCCGCGGCGATCGGGACGGCGATGCTCTATTCGGCGGCCGATGGCAGCTTCTCGCCCTGGGCGGGGCGGCACGTGCTGCGCTTCGGCGTCTTCGCCTGTCTTGCGGTGGCGATTGCCGTGATCGACATCCGGTTCTGGATGAAGCTTGCCTATCCCGCCTATTTCGCGGCGCTGATCCTGCTGATCGGCGTCGAATTCGCGGGCGTGCGCGGCAAGGGGGCGGAGCGCTGGATCGATCTCGGCGTCATGCAGCTTCAACCCTCGGAGATCATGAAGATCACGCTGGTGATGGCGCTCGCCCGCTATTATCACGGCATTCCCTACGACCGGGCGGGACGGGCGCTCACGCTGGTGGTGCCGGCCGTCATGGTGTTCGCGCCGGTGGCCCTGGTGCTGCGCCAGCCCGACCTCGGCACGGCGCTGCTGCTCGTGTTCGAGGGGGCGGCCCTGGTGATCGCGGCAGGGGCCAGCATCTGGCTCTTCGTCGCGGCGGGCACTGCGGCAGCCGGGTTCGCTCCCATCGCCTGGAGTTATCTCAAGGACTACCAGAAGGACCGGATCCTGACCTTTCTGGATCCGGAACGCGACCCGATGGGGGCAGGCTATCATATCATCCAGTCCAAGATCGCGTTCGGGTCCGGCGGCGTCTGGGGGCGCGGCTTCATGCAGGGCCCTCAAAGCCAGCTCGACTTCCTGCCCGAGAAGCAGACCGACTTCGTGTTCACGATGATCGCAGAGGAGCTTGGCATGATCGGGGGGCTTTGCGTCCTTGCGCTCTATCTGCTGATCGTCGCCTATGCCATCGCCGTCGCCCTTCAGGTCCGGCACGTGTTCGGGCGGCTGCTGGCCATCGGCGTCAGCGTGGTCATGTTTCTCTATGTGGCGATCAACACCGCCATGGTGATGGGACTGATCCCGGTGGTCGGCGTGCCGCTGCCGCTTATCTCCTATGGCGGGACGTCGATGTTGACGGTGATGACCGGATTTGGCCTGCTGATGAGCGCGTATGTCTGGCGCAACATGGAGATTCCGCGCTATCACTCTCACCTCTGAGGCGAACGGGGAGACGCCGGACGTGACGAATGCCTGGATACGCGCGCTGGGCTTCCTGCTTCTGTTCGGGACGACCGGCCTGTTCTGCCTGCGCGCGGTTGGTGCCGCGGGCTTCTGAGCGGGGACGCCGGAACCATGCCTGAACTCTACACCGGCGACCGGGCGCGCACGCTGGCGAGCAACGCGGTCTGGCTGCACCTGCTGCCGCTGCCATTGATCTTCGCGGCTTTGGGCTCGCTGGCCGGCGGGCGCCTGGGCGAGCTTGCGTTCGAGGTCGTGGGGTTCGCCGGCCTGATGGCGGGCGCCATCCTGGTGCGCAAGGGGCTCGCGCGGGAACGCGACTACAACCGCCGCGCCGTCGCGCGCGCGCCGCGTCTGCCGCGCAAGCTGCTGGGGGCCGCGCTCTATGGCGTATCGACGGGTGCGGTTGCAATGGCGACGGGGATGGGCTTCGGCGTCGCGGCGGTGGCGGCGTCGGGCGCCGCGCTGGGTGTCGCGTTCGTCTACGGGCTCGACCCCCGGCGCGACAAGGCGGTGCAGGACGCAGGCGGCGTCACGACCGCGGAGGTGGAGGAGACGGTGGCAACGGCCCGCGCGAAGATCGCCGATATCGATGCCGCCGCCCGCCGGATCGGCAATGCGGAACTGAAGGCACGGCTCGGCCGGATCGCGGCGCGTGCCCGCGACATCGTCCTGCAACTCGAAAGCGACCCGAAGGACATCCGCCGCGCGCGCAAGTTCCTGCACGTCTACCTGGACGGGGCGCGCGACGTCGCGGCCAAGTACGCCGCGACCCATGCCCGCGTCGAGAGCGGGGAGCTGGAGGGCAATTTCCGCCGCGTGCTCGAAGGTATGGAAAAGACGTTCGAGGCGCAGCATATGCGTCTACTGGCCGACGACGTGAACGACCTCGACGTCGATCTCGAGGTGCTGCGGCTGAGGCTCAAGGAGGAAGGCGTCGTCTGACGGGCGGGCCGTCGGGGGGCAGTGTCAGAATCGCGCCGGAGTGCGCTGGTAGAGGAGGCTGGGTAGATGGCTGACCGGATCGAAACCGCCGAGAAGGAGTTGCGCGACGCGCTGGCTCCGCTGTCCGAGATCAAGGCCGAGATCGTCCCCGCCGAGGCGACGCCGGAAGAAAACGCGCGCATCGCGCAGATCGCCGCGACGATCGACCTCGGCGATTCCAATGCCATCGTTACTTTCGGGGCAGAGGCACAGGAGAAGCTGACCGACATCTCCGACCAGATGCTCGGCGACGTGCGCAACAAGGACACCGGCCCCGCGGGCGATGCGATCCGCCGCGTGGTCACGGCGATGCGCGGCTTCGACGTCGAGGGGCTGAAGAACAAGCAGGGCTGGCTCGCCCGGCTGTTCCGCCTGGCCGATCCGCTGGTCCAGTTCGCCCAGAAGTTCGAGGGCGTGCAGAAGCAGATCGACACAATCACGGTCGAGCTGGAAGGCCACAAGACGAAGCTCATGAAAGACGTGGTTGCGCTCGACCGGCTCTACGACGCGACGCGGGACTATTACCACGAGCTTGCGCTCTACATCGCGGCCGGCGAGCGGCGGCTGGCGACGCTCGACAAGGAGGAGTTGCCGGCGCTGGAGGCGGCGGCGAAAGCCTCTGGCGAGATGCTGGACGCGCAGAAGGTCCGCGACCTGCGCGCCGCGCGCGACGATCTGGAGCGGCGCGTCCACGACCTGAAGCTGACGCGTCAGGTCACGATGCAGTCCATGCCGTCGATCCGCCTCGTGCAGGAAAACGACAAGGGCCTCATCACCAAGATCAACTCGACCATCGCCAATACGATCCCGCTGTGGAAGCAGCAGATCGCGCAGGCCCTGACCATCCAGCGCTCGCGCCAGGCGGCGGCCAGCGTGAAGCAGGCGACGGACCTGACGAACGAGCTTCTGACCGCGACGTCGGAAACGCTGGGGAT
>JAJLJT010000078.1:0-7585 GCA_033844555.1 Alphaproteobacteria bacterium
GTTCGCATCGTGCGAATGTAGTGTCACACCTGCGCGCGGCCGACTGGCGGAGACGCCCCCATCGGCCAGCCTGCCGTCCGCACGAAGTCCGCGTGCCACGTCAGCTCCGGGGCAAGATGCGCGCCCGGCAACTGGATCAGCACGACCTGAAGACCGGCCTTTCTCACCAGCTTCATCGCGGGAATGCAGTCTGTATCCGCGCTTACCAGGATGATCCGTTCGACACTGCGCTCGTAGGCGAAGGAGGCCATGTCGAGCCCGATTCGCATGTCGACGCCCTTCTGCTCGAAATCCGGCTTGAAGTCCTGATCCGTCAGCGGGCGCGCCTCGCCGCCTTGTCGCGCTCGCCTTCGCGGCTTGAAACCGCGGAACTTGAGGTCGCCGCGGCGCACGGCGAAGAGGTCGAAACCGGCGATTTCCTTCAGCCAGGCATCGGACGCAGTGAATTCGTGCCGGTTTCCGGTGATGGGAAGCGATACCGATCCGCGGTATGGAGCACAATCGTAATAAAGAACGCGGAACAAGACTTCCGGATCGATGTTCAAGCCGGAGGAGAACCGACGCACGAATTCGGGATCATAGTCCTGTCCATCCTTGCGCGCAGCAACGCGAAGATGTCCGCCATCGATCAGAATTGCCGTTTTCATGACGCTACATGCTGAAAGGGCCGCAACACAGGTTGCAGCCCTTTCTACATAATGCTCGCCTACGAGCCTAGCGGAATGTGTCAGCGAATCTGATGCCCTTGAGTCACAAAGTCAAGGGTGAGTCAATCCCAACAGCATCCCTCACCCCCCGTTGGGCGCGCCCATGTCCGGATCGACGAGGTCGCGCGGGTGCGGCATGCCGATGACGTTGAAGCCGGAATCGACGAAGTGCACCTCGCCCGTGACGCCGGCGGCAAGATCGGAAAGCAGATAGAGCCCCGCGCCGCCCACGTCCTCAAGCTCGACCGTCCGGCGCAGCGGGCTGTGCCGCTTGTTGAAGCGGAACACCGCGCGCGCATCCCCGATCGCGGAGCCCGCGAGCGTGCGCATCGGCCCGGCCGAGATCGCGTTGACGCGGATTCCCTGCGGTCCCAGATCGTTGGCGAGATAGCGCACCGACGCCTCCAGCGCCGCCTTCGCCACGCCCATGACATTGTAGTTCGGCATCACCCGCTCCGCCCCCAGGTAGGTGAGGGTGACCAGCGCCCCGCCGTCCGTCATCAGGTCAGCCGCCCGGCGCGCGATATCGGTGAACGAGAAACACGAGATGTCGAGCGTGCGCAGGAAGTTCTCCCGCGTGGTGTCGACATAGCGGCCCTTCAGCTCGCTCTTGTCCGAATAGGCGATCGCGTGGACGAGGAAGTCGATCTTGCCCCATTCCGCCTTCAGCGCCGCGAAGACGCGGTCGAGGCTTTCGGGGTCGGAGACGTCCGCCGGCAGCGTCAGGTTGGCGCCCACGGTCTCTGCCAGCGGCGCGACGCGGCGGCCGAACGCCTCCCCCTGGTAGGTGAAGGCAAGCTCCGCCCCGTGCGCGGCCAGCGCGCGCGCGATACCCCACGCGATCGAATGGTCGTTCGCCACGCCCATCACCAGGCCGCGCTTGCCGGCCATCAGTGCGCCGGGCGCAGGCGCGCGCGGACCTTCGTTGGTGTCGTTCATTCGCGGGGTTCCCCTCAGGCGATGAAACGCTGGAACACAAGGCTGCCGTTCGTGCCTCCGAAGCCGAAACTGTTCGACAGCGCCACATTGATCTCCGCCCCGTCCTTACGGGTGCGGACGATCGGCATGTCGTCGAATTCCGGATCGAGCTCGGTGATGTGCGCGCTTTCGCAGATGAACCCGTTCTGCATCATCAGCAGGGTGTAGATGGCTTCCTGCACCCCCGCTGCGCCCAGGGAATGGCCCGTCAGCGACTTGGTCGCGGAGATCGGCGGCACGTCCTTGCCGAACACCTCGCGGATCGCCTCGATCTCCTTCAGATCGCCGATCGGCGTCGAGGTCGCGTGCGGATTGATGTAGTCCACCTTCTCCTTCACGGTGGAGAGTGCCTGCTGCATGCAGCGCATCGCCCCCTCGCCCGACGGCTGCACCATGTCGTGCCCGTCCGAGGTCGCACCGTAGCCGACCACCTCGGCATAGATCTTCGCGCCGCGGGCCTTCGCGCGCTCCAGCTCCTCGAGGACCAGCACACCCGCCCCACCGGCGATCACGAATCCGTCGCGCGTCTTGTCATAGGCGCGCGATGCGGTCGCCGGCGTGTCGTTGTAGCGCGAGGACATCGCCCCCATGGCGTCGAACAGGACCGACAGGGTCCAGTCCAGCTCCTCGCCGCCGCCGGCGAACATGATGTCCTGCTTGCCCCACTGGATCAGCTCGGCCGCGTTGCCGATGCAATGGGTCGAGGTCGCGCAGGCCGAACTGATCGAATAGTTCACGCCCTTCACGTGGAACGGCACGGCAAGCGTCGCGGAGTTGGTCGAAGACATGGCGGCCGGCACGGCGAACGGCCCGATCCGCTTGGGCCCCTTCTCGCGCGTCGTGTCCGCGGCCGCGACGATGGTGCGCGTGGACGGCCCGCCCGACCCCATCACCAGGCCGGTGCGCGGGTGGCTGATCTCGCCCTCTTCAAGGCCCGCATCCGCGATCGCCTGCTGCATGGCGACATAGTTCCATGCGGCGCCGTCCCCCATGAAACGGCGCACCCGGCGGTCGACGGCGGCGTCGAGGTCGAGCGTCGGCGCCCCGTGCACCTGGCAGCGGAAGCCATGCTCGGTATAGCTCGGCGCGGCAACGATGCCGGAACGGGCCTCCCGAAGGCTCGCCACCACCTCTTGCACATTGTTGCCGATCGAGGAGACGATCCCCATCCCGGTTACGACGACACGTCTCATGGTACGCTGTCCCGTTGTCTGCCGGCTCAGGCGCCCGGCGCGTCGCCAGCCTTGAACAGGCCGACACGCAGGTCCTTCGCCGTGTAAATTTCCTCGCCGTCAACCTCGACGGCGCCATCGGCGGTGCCAAGAACGAGGCGCCGCATCATCACGCGCTTCACATGCACCTTGTAGGTCACACGCTTGTGCGTCGGCAGAACCATGCCCTTGAACTTCAATTCGCCCAGGCCGAGCGCGCGTCCGAGGCCGGGCGCGCCGAGCCAGCCCAGATGGAAGCCCAGAAGCTGCCAGAGGGCGTCGAGGCCGAGGCAGCCCGGCATGACCGGATCGCCCTCGAAATGGCACTCGAAGAACCAGCGGTCCGGCGTGATGTCGTACTCCGCCTCGACATAACCCGCGCCATGGTCGCCGCCCGTGTCCGAGATGCGGGTGATGCGATCGAACATCAGCATCGGCGGCAGCGGCAACCGGCAATTCCCCGGTCCGAACAGTTCGCCGTGCCCGCAGGCGATCAGATCGTCATAGCCGAAGCTTGCCTTGCGCTCGCTCATCCCGTCCCCTTCGGACCCCCTTCCGTTGGCACCATCCGCAGCAGAGGGCCCGAACGCGCGGAAACGCTTGCGTTTCGCGCCAATCTGCTTATTTGAATCGTTCCAGGACTTCGTGTAACGTTCTGGTCCGGGTGACGTAACATGACGGTCGGGAGCCCCACAAGTCAGAAGGTAGGGGCATCCGGCCTTTGCCGTGGTGGCGGAACCGTCTCACGGTCTCGGAAGCAAGGTAAGGCAGGCATGCAGGTGCGCAAGGACGGACAACGGGGCGACGCGGCCCAGGACGCGCGGATCGAGGTGGAACTGCGCGATGCCGGTCTGCGCCCGACGCGGCAGCGCATGGCGCTCGCCGGGCTCCTACTCGATGGTCCGCATCGTCACGTGACGGCGGAGGCCCTGCACGCCGAGGCGCTGAAGGCGGGCGTCAAGGTGTCGCTGGCGACCGTCTACAACACGCTGAACCAGTTCACCGAGGCCGGCCTTCTGCGCCAGGTCGTCGTCGATCCGTCGCGGACCTACTTCGACACCAACGTCTCCGACCATCACCACTTCTTCTTCGAATCCGAGGGCATGCTTCAGGATATCGAAGGAGAGTCGATCCGCGTCGAGGGACTGCCGCCCACGCCGGACGGCACCGCGCTGGCGCGCGTCGACGTGGTGGTGCGCGTCCGCAAGTCCTGAAGCGATCCCGGGAAGCCCCTGTTGCGCCGCCGGTGCGGCGGGCGCGCGCGGATTTCCCCCCAGGCTACTTGAACGTTTCTTCCGGGTAGACGCCGTAGATCACCGATTTCGGCAGCCAGCCCTCGACGCTGCCGACACGCAGCCGGCACCAGCCTGTGTCGCAGGCCTCCAACCGTGCGATGACACCGCCCTCGATGCGGGCCACCACCTCGAAGTTGCCGTAGGGCGAATCGATCATGTCGTTCATGGCGCCGAGGATCAGCGCCATGCGGTCCCCCTGAAGCAATTGCTTGTGCACCCAGCCCGTCGCGCCGTCGACGTCGCGGATCTTCCGCCAGTGATCGGACTCCGCGATGATCTCGACCGGGACGCCGGCGCGCACGAACACCCAGTCGATGGGATAGTTGGTGCCGGGCCCGCGACGGACATTGACCTCCCCCGACTTGATGGAGACGAAGCGCGGCAGCGGCAGTCCCGTGCTGGCCCCGATCCTCGGCCCGTCGCTGCTTGCGGTCTGGGCCCCGATCGGCAGTGCGGAGGCCCCTGTCATGACCGCCACAAGCACGCTCACCATCGCTGCGAGCCTGATCGTCCGCGCCAGAATCCATATCACCGCAGGGTCCCTCCCCCGTCCCGTTCTGCCTGAAGCAATGTCGCGCCCGCGCAGCAAAGTCAAATCCCAGCAGCGCCGGAACACGCGCGAATTGCGCCAGTTCGGCGGGGTCGCTGCGCTTGTGCGGTGCAACCCGGCTTCCCACGCGGCCCGGCGCTCTGCTAGGAAGGACGGGAGAAAACCGGAACCGGACACGCGGGGTGCGTGTCCGCGCCCGGATGGTCGGCCAGGGGAGGGTTGGCAGGGATGCCGAAGAAGCCGCTGGTGATCGTCACGCGCAAGCTGCCCGACGCGATCGAAACCCGCATGCGGGAACTGTTCGAGACGGAGCTGAACCTCGACGACACCCCCATGACGCGGGAACAGCTCGGCGACGCCCTGAAGCGCGCCGATGTGCTCGTTCCCACCGTCACCGACCGGATCGACGGCACGGTTCTCGCCCACGCCGGGCCGAACCTGCGCCTGATCGCGAACTTCGGCACCGGCGTCGATCACATCGACGTGGCCACGGCCCGCCAGCGCGGCATCACCGTCACCAACACGCCCGGCGTCCTGACCGAGGACACCGCCGACATGACCATGGCGCTGATCCTCGCCGTTCCGCGGCGGCTGCGCGAAGGAATCAGCATGGTGGAGAAAGGCGAATGGGCAGGCTGGTCGCCGACCCACCTGCTCGGTCACCGGATCTGGGGCAAGCGGCTGGGCATCGTCGGCATGGGCCGGATCGGCACCGCGGTCGCCCGCCGGGCCAAGGCATTCGGCCTGCAGATCCACTATCACAACCGTCACCGGGTGGCGAACCAGGTCGAGGAGGAGCTGGAGGCGACCTATTGGGAGAGCCTCGACCAGATGCTGGCCCGGATGGACATCATCTCGGTCAACTGCCCGCACACGCCGGCGACCTTCCACCTGCTATCGGCGCGGCGGCTGAAGCTGCTGCAGCCGCATGCCTATATCGTCAACACGGCCAGGGGCGAGGTGATCGACGAGAATGCGCTGACCCGCATGCTGATCAAGGGAGAGATCGCGGGCGCCGGCCTCGACGTGTTCGAGCATGAGCCGGCGGTAAATCCCAAGCTGCTCGCCCAGCCGAACGTCGTGCTTCTGCCGCACATGGGCTCCGCCACGATCGAGGGGCGGATGGACATGGGTGAGAAGGTCATCATCAACATCAAGACGTTCGTGGACGGGCACACGCCGCCGGACCGGGTGATCCCGGCAATGCTCTAGAGCCGGCGCGATGCGCGCCTGGCTCTCCGCGACGTGGCAGGGCATCCGCTCAAGCTACTGGTTCGTGCCGAGCCTGATGTCGCTCATCGCGGTTGCGCTTGCGCTGGCCCTGATCGCTGCCGACCGCCGTCTGCCTGCGGAGGCCGCGCGTCTCTTCGGCCCGTTTGCGGCGCATGGGCCAGAGGGCGCCCGGGCGCTGCTGACCACGATCGCGAGTTCGATGATCGGGGTGGCGGGCGTCACCTTCTCCATCCTGATCGCCGCCGTCGCCTTTGCGGCCGGGCAGTTCGGTCCGCGCATCCTCACGACGTTCATGCGCGACCGGGCGAACCAGCTTTCGCTCGGCACCTTCATCGCGACATTCGTTTACGGTCTCACCACGCTTGCGGCGGTGCAGGGCGCGGGGAATGGCGACGCGGCCTTCGTGCCGCGGCTCGCCACGGCGGGCGGCCTTGCGTTCGGCGTCGCGAGCCTGGGCATGCTGATCCACTTCCTGCACCATGCGCCCCGGTCGATCCATGTCTCGCAGGTCGTGGCCGAACTTGGGCTCGAACTGCGCGAGCGTCTGGAGCAGCGTTTTCCGGAACGCATCGGAAAGGCGGCGGAACGGGGTCCGGACGCTGCGGCGGTGCCGGACCGCTTGTCGGAGGATGCGCGTCCCGTGCGCGCCACGGGCGAAGGCTACGTCGCCGCCTTGAGCGAGCAGGCGCTGCTCGATTGCGCACGCGAACACGACCTGATCATCCGGCTGATCCGGCGGCCGGGCGACTTCGTGTCCCGGGGTCACGCGCTGGCCTATGTCTGGCCCGGCGCGCGGGTCGACCCCGGCGACGGCGCCGCTGAGGAGGAGCGCGAACGCGCCGCCCACATCGTCCGCGCGGTTCGCGATGCCTTCGCGACCGCCCGCACCCGCACGCCGGAACAGGACGTCGGGCTGCTGGTCGATCAGCTTGTCGAGATCGCTGCGCGGGCGCTCTCTCCCGGCATCAACGATCCCTTTTCCGCCATGGCGGCGCTCGACTGGCTGTCGGCGGGCCTGTCGCACGTCGCGCGCGCGGCCCCGCCATCGCCCTGGCGTGCCGATGCGGATGGAAAGCTGCGGGTGATCGCGCGCCCCAGCACGTTCGAGGACCTGGCCGACAGCGTATTCGGCCGGCTGAGACCCTATTTCGAGGGCGACCGGAACGCCGCGCTGCACATGATGGCGGTGCTGTCCGACCTGATGATGGCGGCGCCTGAGGCCTCTTCGCGCAGGCACCTTCTGCATCACGGAGAGGCCCTGCGCGACGGGGCCCGGATCGCGCTCACTCACCCGGCTGACGTCGCAGAGGTGAACCGGCGCGCCGCGGTGCTGAAGGATCTTCTCGATCCGGCGCGCGACGGCCGCCGCCTGCGCGACGGCCCGGACTGGGCGGGGGGCAGCGCCTGAGACCGGCCTGGCAGTGTCACCCGGCCCGCCGCAGCGGACCACCGTCGCCGCAGAACCGGCAACCCGGATCGGCAGGCAGGCGCAAGGTGCGGAAATTCGCCGAAAGCGCATCGTAGAGCAGCAGCCGGCCCGCCAACGGCTCGCCCAGGTCCAGCAGGACCTTGATGACCTCCACCGCCTGCAACGTTCCCATGACGCCCGCA
>JAJLJT010000079.1:0-22851 GCA_033844555.1 Alphaproteobacteria bacterium
CACGACAAGATATTTCATCGGGTTGGTGGCGAGGGTTGCGAGCGCGTCGATCTGCTCGGTCACCCGCATGGTGCCGATTTCCGCCGCGATGGCCGCCGAGACGCGGCCCGCCACCATCAGCCCCCCCAGCACCGGGCCCAGTTCGCGCGTGATGCCCAGCACCACGATGGAGGCGACGATGTTCTCCGCGTTGAAGCGCGACCCGCCGATGTAGATCTGCAGCGCCAGCACCGCGCCGGTGAAGAGCGCCGTCAGCCCGACCACCGGCAGCGAGAAATAGCCGATCCGCATCATCTGCTGCAGGACGATGCCGAGGAAGAACGGCGGGCGCACGCAATGGCCGATGGCGCTTCCCGCGAACATGGCGAGCCGCCCGGTCTCCCGGCACAGGCTGATGACGGTGGCGCCTATGGCAGCCAGCGGGTTGAAGCTCATGGCCGCGCATCTCCCGTGCCGCCGTGCCCGCCGGTATAGACCCGCTCGAACCGGGTGCCGAGGCGCGTCAGGAACTCGTACGCTATGGTTCCGGCCGCGTCTGCCGCGCGGTCGATCCGCACGCCGGGGCCGAACATCTCGATCAGCGCGCCGGGATGCGCGTCCTCCGGCGGTGCGTCCGTCACGTCGAAGGTGATGAGATCCATGGAGACCCGTCCGACCATTGGCACGTCACGCCCGGCGAGGCGTCCGTGCGCCCGGTTGCCGGCGGCCCGTATATAGCCGTCCGCGTAGCCGCAGGCCACCGTTGCGATCCGCGAGGGGCGCGCAGCGGTCCAGGTGGCCCCGTAGCCGACCGTTTCGCCCGCGCCGATCTCCCGAACCTGAAGAATGCGCGCGCCCAGCGTGACGACGGGTTCCGCCTCGACGAAGGGCTCCCCGCCATAGAGCCCGATGCCCGGGCGCATCAGATCCTGCTGGTAGGCGGGGCCCAGCAGCACGCCTCCGGTATTGGCGAGGCTGCCCGCCACGCCTGGCAGGACGGCGCGCACCGCCTCGAACCGGGCAAGCTGCTCAGCGTTCATGGGGTCGTCAGCGTCTTCCGCGCGGGCGAGGTGGCTCATCACGGCCGTGACGTGCGCCGCGCGCGCGATCTCCGGCGCGTCGATCAGGCGGGCCGTCTCGCGACGGTCGAGACCGAGGCGGCTCATGCCCGTATCGACGTGCAGCGTTGCGGGCAGCACCTCGTCGCGCGTTCCGGCCAGCGCCGCCCACGCGTCGAGATCCTCCAGCGTGTTGAGCACGGGCCGCAGCCGGTGCAGCACGAACTCCGCGTCCGTCTCTGCCCGCCGCCCGTTGAAGACATGGATCGTCGCCTCCGGCAGGATCGCCCGCAGCGCAATTCCCTCGTCGAGGTGCGCGACGAAGAAGGTCCGGCACCCCGCGGCCCACAGCGCAGGCGCGACGCGCGCGATCCCCAGGCCGTAGGCGTCCGCCTTGACCGTCGCCCCGCATTCGGCGTGCGGCGCCTTCGCCGCGAGCGACCGCCAGTTCTCCGCAAGCGCGTCGAGGTCGATGGTCAGGACGCTGTCGGCCACGGCGCTGCCGGCCTCCGCGCTCAATAGGTCCGTTCCGGCAGGCGGCCCGCGTCCACCAGATTGCCGAAGCGTGTGAACTCGCCCTGGAACTGCAGTTTCACGGTGCCGATGGGGCCGTGACGCTGCTTGCCGATGATGACCTCGGCCTGCCCGTACACCTCCGACATCTTTTCCTGCCAGTCCGCGTGCTCGGGCGTGCCTTCGCGCGGCTCGGTCCGGCCGACGTAATACTCCTCCCGGAATACGAAGGTCACGACGTCGGCGTCCTGCTCGATCGAGCCCGATTCCCGCAGGTCGGACAGCTGCGGCCGCTTGTCTTCCCGCGATTCCACGGCGCGCGACAGCTGCGAGAGCGCGATGACCGGCACCGACAGTTCCTTCGCCATGGCCTTGAGGCCCTGCGTGATCTCCGAAAGCTCCTGCACGCGGTTATCTGCGCGAGAAGCGCCACCGGGGCGCAGAAGCTGGAGATAGTCGACCACGATCAGGTCGAGTCCGTGTTGCCGCTTCAGCCGCCGCGCGCGGGCCAGCAGCGTGGAGATGGGCAGTGCCGGCGTGTCGTCGATATAGAGCGGCGCCTGCTCGACCCGTTGCGCGGCGATGGCGAGGCGCTGGAACTCTTCCTCCGTCACCTGGCCGCGGCGGATCTTCTCCGAGGAGATCTCCGCCTCTTGCGACAGGAGACGCGACGCGAGCTGCTCGGCCGACATCTCCAGCGAGAAGAAGCCCACGCGCCCGCCGCTTGCCGCCTTCACCGATCCGTCGTCGGCGACCTCGGGAACGAAGTCCTTGGCGATGTTGAACGCGATCTGGGTGGCAAGCGCGGTCTTCCCCATGGACGGGCGGCCCGCGAGGATGATGAGGTCGGACGGGTGCAACCCGCCCAGCTTGTGGTCGAGGTCCGTCAGCCCCGTGGAGAGGCCCGACAGCCCGCCGTCGCGCTCATAGGCCGCCGCCGCGACCTCGATCGCCTCGGCCAGCGCGGTGGCGAAGGACTTGAACCCGCCCTCGTAGCGGCCGCGCTCGGCCAGGCTGAAGAGATGCGATTCCGCCTGCACGATCTGCTGCGCGGGCGTCAGGTCGATCGGGCTGTCGAAGGCCGTTTCCATGACATCCTCGCCGATCCGGATCAGCTCCCGCCGGACCGCGAGGTCGTGGATCGTGTGCGCGAAGTCGACCGCGTTCGTCGTATTGACGGCAGCCGCCGCGAGCCGCGCGAGGTAACGCGCGCCATCGAGCTCGGCCAGCGCCGGGTCGTTGTCGAAGAAGGTCTTCAGCGTCACAGGCGTCGCCGATTGGCCGCCGGTGATTCGCCGCCCGGCGATCTCGTAGATGCGGGCGTGCACGCCTTCGTAGAAATGATGCGGATCCAGAAAGCCCGAGACCCGGTCCCAGACCTCGTTGTTCACCAGCAGCGCGCCGAGCAGCGCCTGCTCCGCCTCGATATTGTGCGGGACGAGGCGGTAGGCGGGCTCCTCCTCCCGCTGGGCGGCGAAGGGGGTGGCGGTGTTTCCGTGGATGGCCATGCGTCATGTGTACGCCGCGCGTGCCGGTCGGAAAAGGGGGGAAGGGACGGGCGACGCGTATCGCCTTGATCCTGAAAGGCCCGGCATTGCCCACAGCCTGTGGATGGCGTGGACAACCTGGCCGCGCGGGTGTCAGGCGACCGTGCGCGCCCTTTCCGGGGTGGCCCTGGCCGCGAAGCCCCGTTCCGCGTCCGTGATGTAGTCGCGGGTCAGTGGCACCGCGTCCTGGCGCTTGGCAAGCTGGACCTGGAACACCATCATCCCGCCGTGGCGGAAGCTCATCTCCGAACCCGCGAGATAGAACTCCCACATCCGGCAGAACCGCTCGTCGTAGATGCGCGCCGCCTCCTCGCGCCGCGCCATGAAGCGGTCGTACCAGGCCTTCAGCGTCTCGGCGTAGTGCAGCCGCAGGATCTCGACATCGGTGACCCAGAGTCCGGACCGCTCGATATAGGGCAGCACCTCGCTCAGCGCCGGAATGTAGCCGCCGGGGAAGATGTATTTCGCGATCCAGGGATTGGTGACGCCGGGTCCGTCCGACCGCCCGATGGAGTGGATGAGCGCCACGCCGTCGTCGTTCAGCAACTCGGCGATGCGGTCGAAATACTCCCGGTAGTGGTTCACGCCGACATGCTCGAACATGCCGACGGACACAACCCTGTCGAACGTGCCCTGCAGATGGCGGTAGTCGATCAGGTCGAAGCGGACCCGATCGGCCAGGCCGCCCGCCTCCGCCCGCGCATTGGACAGCTTGTGCTGCTCCTCCGACAGCGTGACGCCCTGTACCTGCACATCGGCCAGCCGGGCGATATGGAGCCCGAGGCCGCCCCAGCCCGAGCCGATGTCGAGCACGCGCTGGCCCGGCTCCAGCAGCAGCTTGGCCGCGATGTGGTCCTTCTTCTGGTGCTGGGCCGCCTCGATGCTGTCGCCCGGCGACAGGAAATAGGCGCAGGAATACTGGCGGTCGGCGTCGAGGAAGAGGTCGTACAGCTCTCCCGACAGGTCGTAATGGTGCGCGACGTTGCGCCGCGCGCGATGCACGGGATTGTACTGCATGATCCGGCGCTTGAGCATGCGAAGCTGGTGCAGCACCCGCGCCATCCCGGGGCCGTAGCCGCGCCCGAGGTTCTCGCCGATCAGGTCGAGCAGATCCGGCAGCGTCGTGCCGTCCTCGCAGGTCAGCGTGCCTTCCATGTAGGCCTCGCCGAGCGCCATGTGGGGGTTTATCAGCATCCGCCGCTCTGTCGCGCGGTCATGGATACGGATCGTCGCGCTGCCGGGGTTTGCGGAGCCATCGCCGAAAACCGTTTGGCTTCCGTCGGGTCCGATGACGGTCAGAGACCCCTTCGTGATAACCCTTCGAAGTACCGGCGCCGCCAGCATGGCATCCTCTTCCAGAGTTTCTTTGAACCCTTTTGGAAGAATTCTAGCGCCATGCCTCCCGGACGGCAAACATGTGCCATTGCGAAGCGGAAAAGCCGGGTGCGATGAGCACCCGGCTTTTTGCGTGTTCTTGCCTGGTGGCGCGAGGGGCTCAGTATTCGCCCTCGTCCTCCTGCGCGGCGGCCTGCTCTTCGTGGATCTCGGCGGTCGCGGCTTCTTCCTCCGCCCGCTCGAGGGCCCGGTCGCGGGCGATCACATCCTCGCCGGCGGCCTGCAGTTCGGCCTCGTCCTGCGTGCGGGCGACGTTCACCTGAACGGTGACCGTGACTTCCGGGTGCAGGCGGACGCGCACGTCGTGCACGCCGATCGCCTTGATGGGCTTGTCGAGGATGATCTGGCCGCGGTCGACGGAGAAACCGCCCCCGGTTGCCGCGTCCGCCACGTCGCGCGCCGACACGGAGCCGTACAGCTGGCCCGTGTCGCCCGCCTGGCGGATCACGATGAAGGACTGGCCGTCGAGCGTTCCGGCGACCGCTTCGGCTTCCTTGCGCAGTTCGAGGTTGCGCGCCTCGAGCTGGGCCCGCTCCCGCTCGAAGCGGGCGGTGTTCTCCTTCGTGGCGCGCAGCGCCTTGCCCTTGGGCAGAAGGAAGTTGCGGGCGAAGCCCGGCTTGACGGCGACGACGTCGCCCATCTGGCCGAGTTTCTCGACGCGTTCGAGAAGGATTACCTGCATGTCACCCGCCTCACTTGATCACGTAGGGGATGAGCCCGAGGAAACGCGCGCGCTTGATGGCGCGTGCGAGCTCGCGCTGCTTCTTCGCCGATACCGCGGTGATGCGGCTCGGCACGATCTTGCCGCGCTCGGAGATGAAGCGCTGGAGCAGCTTGACGTCCTTGTAGTCGATCTTCGGCGCGTTTGCGCCGGAGAACGGGCAGGACTTGCGGCGCCGGAAAAACGGGCGGCGCTGGGGCATGGCCATGGGTCTGTCCTCCCGGATCAGGCGTTGGAGTGGCTGGGACGGTCGTCGTCACGGCGACGGCGGCCGCGATCGCCACGGTCGCCGCGATCCCCGCGGTCGCCGCGATCGCCACGGTCCCCGCGCTCGCGGTCGCCGCCACGGTTCTGCAGGACGGCCGAGGGGCCTTCCTCGTGCTCGGCGACGCGCACCGTCAGGTGGCGGATCACGTCGTCGTGGAGGCGCATCTGGCGCTCCATCTCGGCGACCGCTTCCGGCGCGCTGTCGATGTTGAAGAACACGTAGTGGCCCTTGCGGTTCTTCTTGATGCGGTAGGCGAGATTGCGCAGACCCCAGTATTCGGTCTTTGCGATCTTGCCGCCGCCGGCCTCGATGATGCCGGAGAACTGCTGGGTCAGGCCGTCGACCTGGCTCGCGCTCACGTCCTGACGCGCGATGAAAATATGCTCGTAAAGTGGCATGGTCCTCTCACTCGGTTCACGCCTGGCTGTGTGAGAGACAGGCGACCCGCACCGACCGTCGGCGCGAGTTTGGTTGACCGGAAGCGCGCACTTATAGCCATGATGCAGGTGAATGCAAGGGCGCGGGGCGCGATTCTGCGCGGATTTCCGCGCTTTCTTGACAGATGCGGGCGCGCCGACCATCACTCCCGCCCGCCGGCTGGCCGCAAATGCCCGCCGCACGGACGAGATGGATGGGGCCAAGTCAGGGGAACTGGACGGCATGACACGGGCGATCACCTTTCCGGGACAGGGCAGCCAGGCGGTTGGCATGGGCCGCGCGCTGGCAGACGCGAGCGCGGTCGCGCGCGAAGTGTTCGAGGAGGTGGACGAGGTTCTCGGCCAGAAGCTGACCCGCCTGATGTGGGAGGGGCCGGAGGACGAGCTGACCCTGACCGAGAACGCCCAGCCCGCGCTGATGGCGGTGAGCGTGGCCGCGGCCCGCGTGCTGGAGAAGGAAGGCGGGATCAGGCTCGCCGACACATTCGCCTTCGCGGCGGGCCATTCGCTGGGTGAATATTCCGCGCTCTGCGCCGTCGGCACGCTCAGCCTTGCCGACACGGCGCGCCTGCTGAAGACTCGCGGCCAGGCCATGCAGAAGGCGGTTCCGGCGGGCGTCGGTGCGATGGCCGCGCTGCTCGGCCTCGAACTGGAGGCCGCCATCGAAATCGCGCAGGAGGCAAGCAAGGGCCCCGACAGCCTGTGCGCGGCCGCGAACGACAACGCGCCGGGGCAGATCGTGATCAGCGGCCACAAGGAAGCGGTCGAGCGTGCGTGCGAACTGGCCAAGACGCGCGGCGCCAAGCGCGCCATGCTGCTTCCCGTAAGCGCGCCGTTCCATTGCCCGCTGATGCAGCCCGCCGCCGAGGTGATGGCGGATGCGCTGGGCAAGACCGATTTCGCCGTGCCCGCGATCCCGGTCGTGACCAATGTCGCGGCCTCTGCGGTCGAGGAGCCTGCACAGCTTCGCGAGATGCTGGTCGCCCAGGTTACCGGCATGGTCCGCTGGCGGGAAAGCGTGGCCTGGATGGCGGGCGAGGGTGCCGATACCTTCGTCGAGTTGGGGTCCGGCAAGGTGTTGACGGGCCTGGCGAAGCGAATCGCGCGCGACGCATCGTCCGTCTCGGCGGGAACGCCGGACGAGATCGAGGCGCTCGTCAAGCTCCTCTGAACGGGGCGGGAAACGCGTCTCGAAGAGACAGGAAACCGGGGGAAACGGCCATGTTCGATCTGACGGGAAAATGCGCGCTCGTGACTGGCGCGACCGGGGGGCTGGGCGCCTCGATCGCGCGCGCGCTTCATGTGCGGGGCGCGACGGTGGGCCTCTCCGGCACGCGCGAGGGGGTGCTGGCGGAGCTTGCGGGCGAACTGGGCGAGCGTGCCCATGTGCTGCCCTGCCGTCTCGACGACCGCGAGGCGGTGGAGGCGTTGCCGGGACAGGCGGAAGCGGCGATGGGGCAGGTGGACATCCTCGTCAACAATGCCGGCATCACGCGCGACGGCCTCGCCATGCGCATGAAGAACGCCGACTGGGACGACGTGATCGCGGTCAACCTGACGGCGGCCTTCACGCTGGCGCGCGGGTGCCTCAAGGGCATGATGAAGCGCCGCCATGGGCGCATCGTCTCCATCACCTCCATCGTCGGGGTGACCGGCAACCCGGGGCAGGCGAACTATGCCGCCGCCAAGGCCGGGCTGATCGGCATGACGAAGTCGCTGGCGCAGGAGGTCGCGAGCCGGGGAATCACCGTCAACTGCCTCGCGCCCGGCTTCATCGCCACGCCGATGACGGACGCGCTGAACGAGGATCAGAAGACGCGCCTTCTGGGTGGAATTCCGGCCGGCCGGCTCGGTCAGCCGGACGACATTTCGGCGGGCGTCGTCTATCTCGCGAGCGACGAGGCAAGCTATGTCACGGGCCAGACGCTGCACGTCAACGGCGGCATGGCGATGATCTGAAGGGGCATGCCGTGCCGGGACGCGGGGGCGGTTTTCGGATTGCCAGCCGGGGCGGCTTGCTTGTAAAGGGGCTTTCGAACGGGGGGCGCGCCACGTATCGTCTGGGTGACGCTCGCCGGGCCGAAAGGCCGCGGGAACAACATAACCGGCCGACGCGCGGGTGCGTGCGTCACAACGAAGAAAGGAAGGACTCGCATGAGCGATGTGGCTGAGCGGGTGAAGAAGATTGTGGTCGAGCACCTCGGTGTCGACGCGGACAAGGTGACGGAGCAGGCGAGCTTCATCGACGACCTGGGCGCCGACAGCCTCGACACGGTCGAGCTGGTCATGGCGTTCGAGGAAGAGTTCGGCGTCGAGATTCCGGACGATGCCGCCGAATCCATCGTCACCGTCGGTGACGCGGTGAAGTTCCTTTCGGAAAACACCTGATCGGCCTGCCGGCCGCGAAACCCACTTTCTGGACCGGGTGATCGCTTCCGATGAGACGTGTCGTCATAACCGGACTTGGCCTTGTCACGCCGCTGGCGTGCGGGGTGGAGGAAACCTGGTCCCGGCTGCTGGCCGGCAAATCCGGCGCCGGGCAGATCTCGGGCTTCGACGCCTCGGACCTGCCCGCGCGCGTTGCGTGCGAGGTGCCGCGCGGAGACGGCTCCGACGGCACGTTCAATCCCGATCAGTGGGTGGAGCCGCGCGAGCAGCGCAGGCTCGATCCGTTCATCGTCTTCGCGTTGGCCGCCGCCCAGCAAGCCGTGACCGATTCCGGCTGGGTCGCCGACTCGGACGACAAGGCGTGGCGCACCGGCGTGATGATCGGATCCGGCATCGGCGGTCTGACGACCATCGCGGACGCCTCGATCACGCTGCACGAGAAGGGGCCGCGCCGCGTCAGCCCGTTCTTCATCCCCAGCGCGCTGATCAACCTCGCCTCCGGGCAGGTCTCGATCCGTTACGGTTTCAAGGGCCCGAATCATTCCGTCGTGACGGCGTGTTCGACGGGCGCGCACGCCATCGGCGATGCTGCGCGCCTCGTGGCGCTGGGCGATGCCGACGTGATGGTCGCGGGCGGTGCCGAAGCGGCGATCTGCCGTCTCGGCATCGCGGGCTTCGCGGCCTGCAAGGCGCTCTCGACCGGCTTCAACGAAACGCCCGAGAAGGCATCGCGTCCCTATGACAAGGACCGCGACGGCTTCGTGATGGGCGAGGGCGCCGGCGTCGTCGTGCTCGAGGAGTACGAGCAGGCGAAGGCCCGCGGCGCGAAGATCTATGCCGAGGTCACGGGCTACGGGCTTTCCGGCGACGCCTATCACGTTACCGCGCCCTCGCCGGACGGCGACGGCGGCTACCGGTCGATGAAGATGGCGCTGGCGCACGCCGGCCTCGATCCGTCCGAGATCGACTATGTGAACGCGCACGGCACCTCGACCCCGCTCGGCGACGAGATCGAGCTGAAGGCGGTCGAGCGTCTGTTCGGCGCGGCCGCGCAGGGGCTTACCATGACGTCGACCAAGTCGGCGATCGGGCACCTGCTCGGTGCGGCCGGCGCGGTCGAGGCGATTTTCTGCGCGCTTGCG
Organism: Alphaproteobacteria bacterium; assembly: GCA_033844555.1. Taxonomy (GTDB): domain Bacteria; phylum Pseudomonadota; class Alphaproteobacteria; order Futianiales; family Futianiaceae; genus Futiania. The sequence continues at coordinate 9,449 of JAJLJT010000079.1, forward strand.
ATCCGCGACGGCGTGGCGCCGGCAACGCTCAATCTCGACAATCCGTCGGTCCAGACGCCGATCGATCTGGCGCCGAACGCGCCGCGCGAGAAGAAGATCCGCGCGGCCCTGTCCAACTCCTTCGGCTTTGGCGGAACGAACGCGAGCCTCGTGCTGCGCGCGGTGGAAGACTGAGCGGGGCGCTCGGCCGGGCGGAGGTAATCCCTTGCGGGTTCTGAGCACACTGGTCAGCGGCCTGCTTCTGATCGCCCTGATTGCCGGGGGCATCGCGCTTTACGGTGCGCATCTCTTTCAGGCGCCCGGCACGACGGAGGAGCCCGTCGTCGTCCAGATCCCCCGCGGTACCGGGCTTGGCGGTGCGGCCGCCATTCTCGACGAGGCGGGCGTGATCTCCGACCGCACGGTCTTCGTGACCGCCACGCGCGTGCGCCGCCAGGCGGGGGCGATCAAGGCGGGCGAGTACGAGATTCCGGCCGGCGCCTCCATGGCTTCCATCCTCGACCTGCTGGTTGCCGGCAAGACCGTGCAGCACCGCCTCACGATCCCCGAGGGCCTGACGGTTGCCGAGGCGCTCGACCTCGTCCGGGCGCACGAGGTCCTGTCGGGAGACCTGACTGTCATCCCGTCCGAGGGCATGATGAAGCCCGACACCTATCTCTTCGGCCGCGGCGAGACGCGAGACGCCCTTGTCGCCCGCATGGTGGAGGCGCAGAGGGAGACGCTGGCCCGCCTGTGGGAGGGACGCCAGGAGGGGCTGCCCATCGCGACGCCGGAGGAGGCGCTGACGCTCGCCTCCATTGTCGAGAAGGAGACGGGGCTTGCCGAGGAACGCCCGCGCGTCGCGGCCGTCTTCGTCAACCGGCTGCGCAAGGGCATGCTGCTGCAATCCGATCCGACCGTGATCTATGGCGTGACCAAGGGGTCGGGGCCGCTCGGCCGACCGATCCGCCGCTCGGACCTGCGCAACGACAATCCCTACAACACCTATGTGCGCAATGGCCTGCCGCCGGGCCCCATTGCGCTTCCGGGGGAGGCTGCGATTGCCGCTGTGCTCGACCCGCCGGAGACGCGCGACCTCTTCTTCGTTGCCGACGGGACGGGTGGACACGCCTTTGCCGAGACGCTGGCCGAGCACAACCGAAACGTCGCCCGCTGGCGCAAGATCGAGCGGGAGCGGAACGGCAACAATTGATCCTCGCGCGGGATCAGGCGCCGTCCGGACGCCGCCCCTTGCCGCCCACCAGCCGGTCGAACAGCGGATAGGGCAGCAGCGCGGAGAGCCGCACGCCTGCGATCATCGGTCCCGGAAAGGCAATACGCGCCTTGTCGCGGGCAAGCCCCTTCACGATCACATCCGCGGCCTGCTCCACCTCCATCAGGAAGGGCATGCGGAACCGGTTGCGGTCGGTCAGCGGGGTGCGGATGAAGCCGGGACAGATGGCGGTTACGCCGACGCCGGTTCCCGCCAGCGTCATGCGCAGCGATTCCGCATAGGCGCGCACGCACGCCTTCGACGCCGAATAGGCGGGTGCATGCGGCAGGTTGATCAGCCCCGCCAGCGACGCCATCAGCGCGATCTGCCCGCGGTCGCGCTCCAGCATCCGCGGCAGAAGCGGCAGCACGGTGTTCAGGACGCCCGTGATGTTCGTCTCGAACACCTCGCGCGTGCGCGCGCCGATCTCGCCGAAGTCCGAGACGTGGCGGCTGATCCCCGCATTGGCGATCAGCAGGTCGACGGGGGCGTCGGAATCGCGGTCTTCCAGCCAGCGGGCGAGGGCTTCCTCCTCCGTCACGTCCACCGCGGCAATCTCCGCACCCGCGCCGCGGCCGCGCACCTCCTGGGCCACGTCGTTCAGCCGGTCCATGTCCCGCCCCGTCAGCGACAGGGTGCGCCCGGGCGCAGCATAGGCGAGCGCAAGCGCCTTGCCGATTCCGCTCGACGCACCGGTAATCAGGATATGGCGCGGATCGTCGAAGCGTCGTTTCATGGCGGTCTCCTGGCCATCAGGTGCGGATGGGCGGATCGTGCAGGTGGCCCTGCCCGAACGGCTTGGGATAATGTGCCACGGCAGGCGCGGGGCCGCGACCGATTCACCAGAACGGGCGGTGGCATGCGGCAGCGGGGGAGGGCGAATGGTGAGCGTTTCAGGCGCGGGTGTCCGCAGCATGACGGGTTTCGGACATGCCGATGGCGAGACCGCCGGCATCTCCTGGCGCTGGGAGCTGAAGTCCGTCAACGGCCGCGGACTCGACGTTCGCTGCCGCCTGGGAGGACGGTTCGACCGCCTCGAACCGGAGGTGAAGGCGCGCGTCGCGGCCAATCTGCGCCGCGGCAATGTCAACGTCACGCTGGATGCGGGACAGGTGCAGGCCGAGTCGGCCGTGCGCGTGAACGCCGCCGCCCTCGATGCCGTGCTCGCGGGGATCGCCGGCATCCAGTCGCGCATCGAGACCGCGCCGCCGCGGCCCGAAGCGATCCTCGCCCTGCGCGGCGTTCTGGAAGCAGGAGAGGATCCGGCTTCAGCCGAGCCGGACGAGATGCTGACCGCAGCGTTGCTGAGCGGGCTGGACGCTGCCGTTGCCGATCTCGACGCCGCCCGCGCGCGGGAGGGCGCGGCGCTTCGGGACGCGATCGCTGCGCTCATCGACGAAATCGAAAGCCTCTCGACGGCGGCCGCGTCCGCTGCGGGTGTGCAAGCGGACGCGCAGCGTGCGCGTTTTCTCGCCCAGGTGCGCGACCTGCTGAAGGATGTGCCGGACCTCTCGGCGGAACGGCTTCATCAGGAGGTGACGCTTCTCCTTGTAAAGGCCGATGTGCGCGAGGAAATCGACCGTCTCTTCAGCCATGTGGCGGAGGCGCGGGCGCTGTTGGAACAGGACGGCGCCATTGGGCGCAAGCTCGATTTCCTTACCCAGGAGTTCAACCGGGAGGCCAACACGCTTTGCTCCAAGGCGGCAAGCACGGACCTGACCCGCATCGGCCTCGACCTGAAGGCCGCCATCGACCGCCTGCGCGAGCAGGCGCAGAACGTGGAGTAGCGTCGCCATGTCCTTCACGACGATTCCCCGGCGCGGCCTGATGCTCGTGCTGTCCTCACCCTCGGGCGCGGGAAAGACGACACTCTCGCGCCGCCTGCTTGCGGAGGACGAGGGGCTGGTGATGTCCGTCTCGGCAACCACGCGCAAGCCGCGGCCGGGAGAGATCGACGGCCGCGACTATCTCTTCGTCGACGAACCGCGCTTCGTCGAGATGATCGGGGAGGGTGCCTTCCTCGAGCACGCCAAGGTGTTCGGCAATTACTACGGAACGCCGCGGTCGTTCGTGGAGAGCGAACTGTCCATCGGGCGGGATGTGCTTTTCGACATCGACTGGCAGGGAACCCAGCAGCTTGCCCAGGCGATGGGCGAGGACCTGGTGCGGGTGTTCATCCTGCCGCCCTCCATGCAGGAGCTTGCAGAGCGCCTCAGGAAACGTGCGCAAGACTCTGCAGCCGTTGTGCAAATGCGCATGTCCAAGGCCGCCGACGAACTGAGCCATTGGGCGGAGTACGACTATGTTTTCGTCAATGACGACGTGGAGGTATCGCTCGCGCGGCTGAAGGCGATCCTCCTGGCGGAGCGGCTGAAGCGCTTCCGCCAGCACGGCCTCACCCAGTTCGTGCGCCATCTCCTCGAAGGGCACTGAACGCGCGCGCCAGCCGCAGGTAGCCGTCGAGGTCGAGCGCGTCGGCCCGCAGCGTATCCGGCACGCCCGCCTCCAGCAGCAGCGCGGGCACATCCACGGGAAGCCCCTTCAGGCTCTGCCGCAGCATCTTGCGCCGCCCGGCGAACGCGCGTGCCGTGATCGTCTCGAGATCGCCGAGCGCGACACCCTCGGGCGCAGCCGTCGGCACGATCTGCACGACCGCCGAGGTGACTTTCGGGGCGGGCACGAAGGCCTGGGGCGGCACCTCGAACAGGATGTGCGGCTTGCTGCGCCATTGGGCGAGCACGCTCAGCCGCCCCCAGTCGGGTGTGGAAGGCCGGGCGGCGATCCGTTCCGCCACCTCCTTCTGGAACATGAGCGTCAGGCTCTCCCAGAAGGGCGGCCACTCCATGGTGCTCAGCCAGCCCGTGAGCAGCCGCGTTCCCACATTGTAGGGCAGGTTCGCGACGATCCGCGCAGGCTCGTGCCCGACGAGTGCGCGGTAATCGACGTCGAGCGCGTCGCCCTCCACGATCTCCAGGCGGCCGGGATAGGCGGCTGCGATCTCCTCCAATGCAGGCAGGCAGCGCGCGTCCCGCTCGATCGCGATGACGCGGCCTGCGCCTTCCATCAACAGGCCGCGCGTCAGGCCGCCGGGACCGGGCCCGACCTCTATGACGGTCATGCCTTCCAGCGGGCCGGAGGCGCGGGCGATCTTGCGCGTCAGATTCAGATCGAGCAGGAAGTTCTGGCCGAGGCTCTTGCGCGCGCCGAGGTCGTGGCGGCGGATCACCTCGCGCAAGGGTGGAAGAGTGTCGGTACTCACCGCGTCTCCTCCCGCCGGGCCGCCAGCAGATCGGCGAGCAGGATCGCCGCGATCAGGCTGTCGGGGCGCGCGACGCCCTTGCCCGCGATGTCGAAGGCCGTGCCGTGATCGGGCGAGGTGCGGATGATCGGCAGGCCGACCGTCGCATTGACGCCATTGTCGAAATCGAGGGCCTTCGACGCGACCAGCGCCTGGTCGTGATACATGCACAGCGCCGCATCGTACCCGGTCCTCGCCGCATCGTGGAACAAGGTGTCGGCGGGCAGGGGGCCGCGAACGGCGATTCCTTCTGCCTGCGCCGTGGCAATCGCGGGCGCGATGGTCTCGATCTCCTCTGTGCCGATGTCGCCGGACTCGCCGGCGTGGGGATTGAGGCCAGAGACGGCGATGCGCGGGCGCGGAATACCGAAATCCTGCTTCAGGACCCGGTCCATGATGCGCAGGGCGGCAAGGATAGCGTCACGCGTCACGGCGCCCGGAACCTCGCGCAGGGGGATGTGAATGGTGAGCGGGACCACGCGCAGCTTCGGCGACACAAGCATCATCAGGCCCCGCACGCCGGCCCGGTCCTCGAAGAATTCGGTCTGTCCCGGATAGGCGAAGCCGGCGGTGTGCAAGGTGTGCTTGGCGACCGGATTGGTAACGATCCCGGCTGCCCGGCCTGCGAGAGCGTCCGCCGCAGCGGTCTCCAGGCTCTCGATTACCATGGCCGCGTGGGACGGATCGGGGGCTCCGGGGGTCGTGGGACCGGGGAGGGGGCGGTGGCGCACGACAAGTGCGCCTTCGTCTGTATCCGGCAGGCCGCCCGCGAGGTCCGAGGCCCCGATGCGGTGGATCGGGACGTCCAGGGACAGCCGCCGCGCGGTTGACGCAAGCATGTCCGCGTCCGCGTCCGCGACAAGCGGATGGGCAAGCGTTCCGCGAACCGCCGCCCACGCTTTCAAGGTCAGTTCCGGCGCGACGCCTGCCGGATCTCCCATGGTGAGCAGGAGCGGCCGGCGCGCCGCCGAAGCGCGTTGCCGGGGTGCGGCGCCCGCCACTAGCGCACGACGATGGTTGCGTCGCGCCGCAGGTCGCGCAGATAGCGCCGCGCCAGCATGGTCAGTTGCTGGTCGCGAAGTTGCGTCTCGATCCGCTCCATCAGGCGCGGATCCGGCGCGTTCTCCTGCCGATCGCACAGGATGAGGACATGGAAGCCGTTCTCGGTCCGGATCGGCGCCGTGGTCTCCCCCGTGTCGAGCGCGGCCACGGCGTTGCGGAACGCGGGCGGCAAGTCGGATGGCGTAAGCGCCCCCAGCGCGCCCGAAAGCGGAGCATAGTCGGTGCGGATGTCCTCCACCGCCTCGCAGCTTTCCATCCGGGCGCGTGCCTCGCCCGCGCGGGCCTGGGCCGCCGCCACCTCGGAGGCGTCGGCTTGCGGCGTGACGGCGACGACGATCTGCGACAGCGTCAGGCGGGTCTGACCGTTGACACCCTGGGCCGCCCGCCTGTCGGCGAGCCCGATGATATAGATGCCCGCCTCCGTCTCGATCGGGCCGGCGATCATGCCGGGCTGCAAACCGGCGAGCGCCCGGTCGAGCGCGGGATCGAGCTGGCCCGGCGTGACCCAGCCGATGTCGCCGCCGTTCGCCGCGCTCGTCGACTCGCTGAACTGGCTGGCGATGGCCGCGAAGGACGCGCCCGAGCGCAATTGCTCGATCAGCCGCTCGGCATTCTGGCGCACCTCGGCGGCGCGTCCCGGCTGCTCGATCGCGAGAAAGATCTCCGAAACGCGATATTGCTCGCCGCCGGACTGCGCCGCGATGCGCCGGTAGACGGCCTGCACCTCGTCCTGGCTGACGGTGATGCGTGGGGCGAAGCGCGCCCGCACCAGCTTCGACCAGGCGATCTCCGCGCGGATCTGGTCCTTGAAGGTTTCCGGCGAGACGCCGAACTCATCGAAGCGGTTGTAGAGTTGCTCGACGCCGATGTTGTTGCGCTGGGCGATCTGCGCGACGCCGCGGTCCACCTCTTCTGCCGTCACCTGCGCGCCGCGGCGCTCCGCCTCCTGCATCTGCAGCTTCTCGTCGATCAGCCCGCGCAGAACCTGCGGCTGGATCCGGCTTACCATTTCCGGCGTCGCCTCGCGGTTGCTGGCCGAGATGACCATGCGCACCCTCTGCTCCAGGTCGTAGGTCGAGATCACCTCGTCATTGACGATTGCGGCGATCCTCTGGACCGACTGGGCTGATGCGAGATGGGAGAATCCTGCCAGAAGTGCAAGGGAAATCAGAATTCTGGCAGCATGTCTTGCGGTGCGGATCATACGTGGTCTCGGTCCGTTCTGGAGGCCGGTTGCGGTGGCCGGAGGATACAGCAACACCGCCGCCGCGCAATGCGCGACGTCCTAGCCGAGGGTGAGCAGGTTGATCCGCAGGTTGAGCGACGTCGACGGCTCGATATCGCGATCGCGGGTGAAGCGGCGCCGGACGCTGAACTCAAGCTCGAGACATTCGTCCGCGTAGAAGAGGCCGGCCGCCGCCTCGACACTGCGGCTGGCGTCGAGATCGCGCCGCCAGGCACCGCGGAGCGCCCAGTTGTTGTCGATCTGGACGTCGGTGCCGAGATTGAACTCCTCGCGCGCGGTGAGGCCGGCGACCGCCGGATCGCCAGTCAGTTTCACATAGGTGGCCGTGCTGCGCCACCAGTCGGGTCCGCCGCGGATGCCGACCTCGGCCCGCTCGTAGCTGAGATCGTCGCGGTCCAGCCTGAAGCGATGGATGAGGCTGAACTTGTCCTGCCAGTTCAGGACGATGCGGCCGACATAGTCGGAGCTTTCGTCGCGCAGGCCGGACGCAGCGGTAAAGGCGGTGGCATCCCGGAACCGGAAGCTCTGTCCGAAGGTCAGTTGCGCGCTGCCGATATCCCCGGCGAACGCGGTGTAGCGCATGCCGACATTGATGCGCGGGCCCGTCTCCACGCTGTCGATGCCGGGAAACCGGTCCTTGGCGAAGAGGTTTGTCTCGTCGAACTCGAAGCTCGCGCTGTCCTCGTTGGGAATGCCCGGATCGTCGGTTCCATAGGGGCTGACGATGAATTGCACGATCGGCTCGACGACCTGGTCGATGCGCGCGCCGGGGCGGAACAGCGGCCAGCTCAGCTCCGCGCCAGCCGTCGGCACGATCCGGAAGGTGGTGTCGGTGGGCAGGTCGGTTGCCGGATTGAGCGGATCGGCCCCTTCCATCACCTGGTACAGATCGGTCCGCAGCGACCCGAACCCTGTGAGCACGAGTCCGTTCCGGATCAGGAAGCGGCGTTCCCAACCGACGGTTCCGGACAGGCGGTAGGTGTCCGCGCCGTCGGTGCGCGTCAGCGCCAGCGCGCTCGCATCCACCGTGATCTCGCCGCCCAGCACGGGCCGGTCGAGCGCGTTCGAATATTCGAGGAACGGCAGCACGAACGGGGTGAGGCCCGGCGAGTCGCTGAGCCGCAGCCCTTGGAAGTAGTAGGCGCTGGCGCTCCAGAATTCGCGGTCGTCGAAGCTTTCGGCGAACAGGCGCGAGGCCAGCCGGTCGTCGCTGGTGATACGGTAGCGGCGCAGGAACGTGTCGTCCGTGGTGAGTTCCAGATCGAAACCCCAGTCCGCCTTGTCGGACAGCGCGAAGCGGCCCTGGCCGAACAGGGAGCCGCGAAACGCGTCGTGGCTCGTCACGGTGCCTGTGCCGTCCTCGATGTCCGCGATCGTGCCGGTCGCCGCGATCTGGAACCGGCCGGTCTCGGTCCGCTCCCGGTATTCCAGGTCGAGGACCGGCCACTCCTCCGACAGGATCTGCGGCGTGACCGTGAGGTCGCGATGCGGCGCCAGCACGAAATGATAGGGAATCGACGCCCCGTATCCGAGCGAGGACGAGCTGAAGAAACTCGGCAGCAGGAAGCCGCTGGCCCGCTTCACGCTGGGATCGGGATGCTCGAAATAAGGCAGCCAGGCGACCGGTGTGCCCATGACCTCGAGCGTCGGGTCCTCATAGGCGATCGTCTTGTTCTCGAGGTCGTGGGTGACCGTGCGCGCCTTGATCTGCCAGAAGGGCGTCGGGTTTTCCTCGCAGACGTTGCAGGGGCTGTAGACCGCCCGTTCGATCACCGTCAGGCGGCCCTCGGTGCGGGTCATGCGGGCGCCTGCCACCTTGGCCTGCGGACCGATCCGCGCCGCCACGCCCTCCGCGATGCCGTCGCGCAGGTCGCCCGCGATCTTCAGGTCGGTCGCGTAGATGGCGTTGCCCGCCTCGTCCACCAGCGTGACGTTGCCCAGCGCCTCGACCGCGCCGGTTTCCTCGTCATAGGTCAGCCGCTCGGCAAAGAGCCGGCGCCCGCGGTAGAAAACCTCCACGCCGCCTGCGGCGGTCAGCGTCCTCGCCTCGCGGTCGGAGAGAAGTTCGTCGGCGCTCAGCAGGCCGTCGCCGCCGCCCTCGATCAGGTCGGAATACTGGGGAAGGGCTTGCGCCGCGCTGTCCTGTGCCTGCGTGTCCGCGGGCAGCGACGCGACGGCGCATACGCCGGCCAGGGCAAGCGCCAGGCGCACCCGCCACGTGCCGCCCTGGCGCGTTTCTTCCCGGCCCTGCGACACGCTCATCAACCGTCCTCGATGTGGAAGAGTGCAGCCGCGCCGAGCATGGCCGCGATCGCCGCCGGTGTCCATGCCGCCATGGCGGGCGGAATGGCGCCGGACAACCCAAGGGCGAGCGCGACATCGGAGATGAAGTACAGCGCGAAGCCCGCGGCCACGCCGCCGCCAAGCAACTTCGTCAGGCCTCCAAGGCGTTGCATTCTCAAGGAAAATGCAGCCGCGACCAGCACCATCGCGGCGAGCAGCATCGGTTGCGAGGTCAGTGCGTGCCAGTGCAGCCGGTGCCGCGCCGCCTGAAAGCCGGAGGTTTCCAGAACGCGAATGAAGGCGGGCAATTCCCAGAACGACATGGTGTCCGGCGGGGCGAAACTCTCCTGAATCTGGTCGAGAGTCATGCTCGTGGGAACCTCGAGGCGCTCCAGCTGATTCGGCACAGCCGCGGGCCGGCTCTCCGTCACCTCCTCCAGGCGCCATGCGCCGGGGATCAGCGTGGCTGTCTTCGCATCCAGCCGGCGCAGGAAGTCGTCGTAGGCGTCGTACTGGAAGACGATGACATCCTCCAGCACGCGGCCGCCGTCCTGGGAGCGCAACGCGTGCACGATGGAGACGCGCCCCTCGCTGGTCTGCCGCAGCCAGAGGCCGCCCGCCGATACGGTCAGCAGGTTGGTCCGGCCGGTCAGGTGCCGGCCTTCCAGCACCTGGTAGCGCTGGGTGAAGGCGGCGGCGATGGGGCTGTAGACGGCGGGGATCAGGATGCCCGCCAGCACCGCGACCGCGACCGGGGGCGCGAGGAACTGCCAGACCGACACGCCGGCCGCGCGCGCCACCACCAGCTCGTGATTTCGTCCCAGCCGGATGAAGGCGGCCATCGCCCCCAGCAGCACGGCGAAGGGAAAGGCCTTCTGCGCGATGGTCGGGGTATGCAGCGCCGCCATCGCCGCAACGGTCGCGAACGGCACATCCGGGCGCCGCGACGCGCGGCGCAGCAGTTCCACCATGTCCGCGAGGAAGACAAGCCCGATGCACAGCGCGAACACCGCCAGGATGGCGACGACGAACTCGCGCGCGAGATAGCGGGAAAGGGTGAAACCGGCGATCCGCATGCGCCTATCCCGCAGCGGCGCGCCGGCGCGGCTTCAGCCAGGCCGGCATGCCACGGGCCAGGAGGACGACGGGCAGTATGCTCGCCGCCAGCGGCCAGGCATAGGTCAGCACGATCACGGGCGGGATGCGCACGGCAAGGTTCTGCAGGGCAAGCCCCGTCAGGCGCAGCAGCACCGCGACCGCGATGATGACCAGCAGCCTCGTCGCCATGCCGCGCCGCATGCTGCCGAGTCCCAGGAGCCCGCAGATCGCCACGGACGCCAGCATCAGCGCGTAGAGCGGCGTGCTCAACTGCTCGTGCCCTTCGGCGGCCAGGCGCCAGCGCTGGGCCGCGTCCAGCTCGCCCTCCGGGTTGAACAATTCGCCGATGAATTGCTCGCTCGGCTTGAGCGCGCGTTCGTTGGTCGCCTGGGCGAACTGCGCGAGGTCGTAGGAATAGCGCTCGAAATTCAGGAAATCGAGGCGTCCGTCCTCCGCCACACGCTGGATCGTGCCGTTGAGCATCACGAGGCGCGGGCCTTCCTCCGTGCTCAGCAGCGCCCCGCTCCCCGCCATGTAGGTGACCGGCGCTTCCGGGACCCGATTGTCGTGCACCATGATGCCCAGCATCTCTCCCGAACGGCGCATCTCGCGGATATAGACGGTCAGGCCTGCGACGGGCGTGGAAAACACGCCTTCCTCCAGCACCGCCGCCGCGAGGTCGGTCTGGATCTCGAACAGCCGGTCGCGGGAGGCGCGTGCGGATGCCGGCACCAGGTAAAGCGTGAAGACATAGAGCAGGAGCGTGACCAGCGCGCCGAGGGCCAGTACCGGCGCCGCGATGCCGAGGGACGACCGCCCCGCCGCCCACATCACGACAAGCTCGCTCTCCGTCGCCAGCCGGTGGAGGGCATAAAGCACGGCGCAGAACAGCGAGATCGGGAAGACGACGACCAGCGCCTTGGGCATGAGCAGGGCGGCAATCTCCAGGAAGGTGATCGCGGACTGTCCCTTGTTGAGGATCACGTCGAGGATGCGCAGCGATTGCGTCAGCCAGATCACGACCGACAGCACGCAGGTGAAGAACACGAAGGGCAGCAGCACCTGCCGGAAGAGATATCGGAAGAGTGCGCCCATGCGGTGCCTGATCCCAGATCCAATGCCCTCGGGTCGTGCCGGCGTCTGCCGGTCCGCACCTGCGGGCGCATGAACCGGACCGCCACGGCCTAGGCACTTGACGATGTCCGGCCGCTGTCACAGCTTCTCTCACGACCGCGAGGCTCCGCCAAGTCGATAGCGCAGCGCACCCCGCATGCGCAACCGCGGCGGCGGCCCGGACGCACGGGCTCCGTCCGCCCAGCCACTGACCGAAGGAAAGATCCGCATGAAGATCAAGTTTACCGGACTCGACGCCGCCGAAGCCGCCAAGGCCAAGGGCGCGCTGGTGATCGGCGTCCTGAAGGACGAGGGGTTGAGCCCCGTCGCCGCGATGCTGGACGAGGCGTCGGGCGGTACGATCTCGCGCGCGTTCAAGGTGGGCAAGCTGACCGGCAAGGCGGGCGAGACGCTCGGCATCGTTGCGCCGCAGGGCCTGGCTTGCGACAGGGTGATCCTCGTGGGTCTCGGCGCGCGCGGCGACCTCGGCGCGACGGCTGCCGAGAACGCCGGCGGACATGCCGCGGCGGCTCTCTCGGAGGCCGGCGAGATGACCGCCGTGATGGATGCGCTGAGTGCGTCCGACGAGGCGGCAGGGCTGGCCGCGCGTTTCGCGTTCGGCGCACGGCTGCGCACCTACCGCTTCGACAAGTACCGCACGAAGGGCGAGGACAAGTCGTCCGCAGGACTTGCCGCGATCACGGTGCAGTGCGAGGCGGCCGACAAGGCGAAGAAGGAACACGATCCGCTCGACGCGGTGGCGGATGGCGTGTTCCTCGCCCGCGATCTGGTGAACGAGCCTGCGAATGTGCTGCACCCCGAGGAGTTCGCGAAGCGCGCCTCCAAGCTCTCCAAGCTCGGCGTCGAGGTCGAGGTGCTGGGCGAAAAGGAGATGAAGAAGCTCGGCATGAACACGCTGCTCGCGGTCGGCATGGGCAGCGAGCGCGAGAGCCAGCTCGTCGTCATGCGCTGGCAGGGGGCGAAGGACAAGGACGCCGCACCGCTCGTCCTCGTCGGCAAGGGCGTGTGCTTCGATACGGGCGGCATCTCGCTCAAGCCCGCAGCCAAGATGGAAGAGATGACGATGGACATGGGCGGCGCCGCCGCCGTGACCGGGACCATGCATGCGCTGGCAAAGCGCAAGGCCAGGGCGAACGTCGTCGGCATCATCGGCCTCGTGGAGAACATGCCGGACGGGCGCGCGCAGCGTCCGGGCGACGTCGTGACCTCCATGTCGGGGCAGACGGTCGAGGTCATCAACACCGACGCCGAGGGGCGCCTGGTGCTGTGCGATGCGCTCTGGTACGCGCAGGACCGCTTCAAGCCGAAGGCGATGATCGATCTCGCGACGCTGACGGGCGCGATCATCATCTCGCTGGGGCATGAGTATGCGGGCCTCTTCTCCAACGACGACGCGCTGGCAGGGGCGCTGTCGGCGGCCGGCGAGGCGTCGGGCGAGGGGGTCTGGCGCTTCCCCATGTCGGACGCCTACGACAAGAAGCTGAAGTCGCGCGTCGCGGACATGGCGAACGTTTCGGGCGGGCGCGACGCGGGCTCGATCACGGCGGCGCAGTTCCTCAAGCGCTTCGTGAACGACGTGCCCTGGGCGCATCTCGACATCGCGGGCACGGCCTATGTGTCGGAGGACAAGCCGACGGTCCCGAAGCATGGGACGGGCTTCGGCGTGCGCCTGCTCGACCGGCTCGTGGCGGAGAGTTACGAGGACTGACACCCAAGCGGGAGCGGCTGACGTCCATGGAGGTGTCGTTTTACCATCTGCAGCGTCAGCCGCTCGACGCGGCCTTGCCGATCCTGCTCGAGAAGGCGCTGGAGCGGGGCTGGCGCGCCATCGTGCGTGGCCCGGTGCGCGAGCGTCTGGAGGCGCTCGACACCCATCTCTGGACCTATGACGACGCGTCCTTCCTGCCGCACGGGCTGGCGGGCGCCGGGCCCGATCCGGCGGAGCAGCCGGTGCTTCTGACCGACGCGACGGACAATCCGAACGGGGCGGCGTGCCTCTTTCTGCTGTCGGGCGCGCCGGTCGACGGGTA
>JAJLJT010000080.1:0-11347 GCA_033844555.1 Alphaproteobacteria bacterium
AGCGGCGCATGGGCAGGCACGGCGCCGGCGCCGACCCGCAGAAGCGTCGCCGCGACGATCGACACGAACAGCAGTGTCGTGCCAGACCCGGCCGTCAGGGGCTGACCCGTGTGGCCGAGCGTCGCGCGCGTCATCACCGCCAGGGTCATTACCCCGATCGCCCCGGCCATCCAGAGATGCTGCGCACCGGCCATGCCGAGAACGCCGGGCGACAAGACCTCCGCGCCGACGGCCAACGCGCCCAGCGGGAGAAAGGCGTAACCCGCGTGCAGGACCCACAGAAGCGGCTCGCCGCCCGTCCGGTGGCCGCACCAGCGCGCCAGCCGGACAGCATTGAGGACGCCAGCGAGGATCAGACCGACAGCCGCGACCGGCCAGTCCGGCACGGCGGCCCAGCCTGCGAACGCCAGCGCCGTCACGATAAGAACGGCCCGGTCGAACGCGCTCGCGGGGGCCGGAAGCCTGCCTCCACCGTGCCGGACCAGCCAGTTGCGCGTGAACGACGGCACGATCCGCCCGCCGATGATCGCGATCATCATGAGACCCGCCGCGAGACCGAGCCGAAGCCCCGCACCGCCCGCGGCATAGTCGCCTTGCGCCGCTTCCCAGTGGAAGATCGCGTTCCCAACCGTAAGCACGGCCAATGCCCCCAGAACGACCAGGTTGCGCCAGTTGCGGCCAGCCGTGATTTCGCGCGCGAGCGCCAGGCCGAGCAGGACCGGGAAGCCAAGGTCGGCCAGCGCGACGGCCCAGGCGGGCCAATGGAGCGACGTGGCAATGGCTACCCGCCCGAGCACCCACACGGCAAAGAGCGCACCCAGCGGCCAACCGACAATCGGCAGCCGCCCGGTCCAGTTCGGAACCGCTGTCAGCAGGAACCCCGCCACCGCGGCCATGAGATAGCCGAACAGGAACTCGTGCGCATGCCACGACACGGGATCGAGCGCGGTGGGGAGGACGATCCGCCCGCTCAGCATCGGGATCCACAGGAGCATGGCCAGGCAGGCCCAGAGCCCCGCCCCGAGAAAGAACGGACGGAACCCGAAGCTCAGCAGCGCCGGCCCCTGCCAGGCCCGCATGCGTTCAGCCGTTGTGGTCATCGTCTCCCGACCCTTCCTCGAACCGGTGCGCGGGCGCGCGGCGCCGGGGACCGCGACGCGCCCGCAAGCTTCACGACGGCAGATCCGCCAGTCCCCGGAACCCCGCGCGGTCCAGATCCGCGACAAGTCCATCGGCCTCCGGCGCACCCAGGGGGACCAGCGGCGGGCGCAGGCGCGCCCAGTCCGGGTCGTTGCCATAGTGCGCGATCGCCTGCTTCATCGCCGCGATCATCGGGTGGCGCTGGAAGATTCGCCGGATATCCGACAGGCGCTCCTGCTGCGCATCGGCATCGTCCTGCGTCCAGGTCTCGGCCAGGGTGGCGATGGCGCGGGGATTGACGTTGGCGGTCGCCGAGATGCAGCCCACCGCCCCGGCCCTCAAGCCCTTGAGGAGAAAATCCTCCGATCCGGGAAAGACCGAGAAGCCGTCCCACTGGCGGTCGAGCATCGCCTGCGTGTTCGCCCAGTCGCCGCTGCTGTCCTTGATGCCCGCGACGGTGCCGGGGAAATCGCGCACCAGCCGCTCGATCAGGTCGAGCCCGAGCGGTACGCCCGTCACCTGCGGGATGTGGTACAGATAAACCCGCAGGCTGCTCGACCCGGTCCGCTCGATCACCTCCGCGTAGTAGCGGTAGAGCCCCTCGTCCGGCACGCCCTTGTAGTAGAACGGCGGCAACATCAGGACGCCGCCACAGCCCCGCCGAACCGCATGCGCCGTCAGGTCCACTGCATCGGTCAGCGCGCATGCGCCGGTCCCGGGCATCATGTCGGACGGCGGGATTCCGCCGTCGGTCAGCCGGTCGAGGAGCATGCGTTTCTCCGCGGCCGACATCGAATTCGCTTCGCTGTTGGTGCCGAAGACCGCCAGCTTCACGCCATGCGACAACAACCACTTGCAGTGACGCAACAGTCGCCCGGCATCGGGCGCCAGATCGGCGCCGAAGGGTGTTACGACCGGAGCGAAAACACCTGAAAGGCTGCGTGGGGACATCTTTTTCTTCCCAATTCAGTTCTGGTGACGAACAGCCACAGCTTGTCAGACGGACGCGTCCGTATCCATGGGCCCGATGACGGAGCAGCCACGCAGGCGAAAGAGGAGAGTTGGAACCGCCCCATAAACCGCATATGAAATACATCTATCAACAGCCGCGGGAGCCCACCGATGCGCCTGACCCTGCACAGCGACTACGCGCTCCGCACCCTGATGTACGCGGCCCTCAATCCCGATCGCCTGGTGACGATCACCGAGATCGCCGAGCGTTACGGGATCTCCCGCAATCACCTGATGCGGGTCGTGCAGGGCCTCGCGGGCCACGGTTTTCTGGATACGGTGCGCGGCAAGGGCGGCGGCATGCGCCTGCTGCGCCCGGCAAGCACGATTGTCATCGGCGACGTGGTCCGGCAAATGGAACCGGACCTGGCGGTGGCCGAGTGCTTCGGAAGCTCCAACGCATGCCGCCTGACGCCCGACTGCGTGTTGCGCGGCGCGCTGGGCGAGGCGATGGAGGGCTTTCTCGCGGCCCTGGACCGCTACACGCTGGCCGATCTCGTTGTGCCGGCGGACCGGCTGCGGGCGCGGCTTGGGCTCGAACCGCTGCAAGGGTGAGCGGCCCGCCACCTCAGCCCGCCTCCCCGCCGGGGGCCTCGCTGAAATGCTCCTGGTACTTGTTCGCCGCCCCGTCCCACTCCGACGCATCCGCCGGCGCGACACCCTTTTCCGTGATGTTGGGCCAGATCTCGGCGTAGCGGGCGTTCAATTGCAGCCAGAATCCAAGATTCGGCTCTGTATCGGGCCGTATCGCGTCCGCGGGACACTCGGGCTCGCACACGCCGCAGTCGATGCACTCGTCGGGGTGAATGACGAGCATGTTCTCGCCCTCGTAGAAGCAGTCGACGGGGCAGACCTCGACACAGTCCATGTGCTTGCACTTGATGCAGTTTTCCGTGACGGCATAGGTCATTGGCAGGCCTCCGGACAGCGCGCCCGCCCACCCTGCAGCAGTTGGGCGCCTAAAAAGATGGATTTACAAACCATCTTTATGCGAGGCATAGTCCGCGACGCCGGCAAAAGCAACATCTGAAATTCATGTTCACGAAGCCGGCACGGCGAAGCAAGGGCGGCGCGGTCCATCGCGCCCGGCCCCGAGGAAAGGGATCCGAGATGACCAGCGAGGCGCAGAGCGCAGGCGCACAGGAATTGCCCGAGGAAACCGGCGCGCTGATCGGCCACATCCTGGAGCGCTACCACGAGACCCACCGGCGCGAGCTTGCCGAGCTTGCCGCCCTCGCGGAGAAGGTGGAACGGGTGCACGGCGATCACCCGGACGCCCCGCGCGGTCTCGCGGACGCCCTCAGGCGGATGACGGGCGAACTGGAGGTGCACATGAAGAAGGAGGAGCTGATCCTCTTCCCGCTCATGCGGCGCGGCGGCGCCCCCATGATCCGCCATCCCATCCTGCAGATGCGCCACGATCACGACGACCATGCCGCCGCGATCGCCCGTCTTCTGGACCTGACGCACGGGCTGGAAATACCGGAGGGGGCATGCCGCTCCTGGCGGGCGCTCTATGAGGGAACGGCCAAGCTGATCGCCGACGTCACGCGTCACATCGAGATCGAGAACACGATCCTGTTTCCGCGTTTCGAGTCGCTTGAGCAGACGCAGGGAGACGCCGCATGACGGGCGCAAACCGCACCGAACACAAGACCGTCGACGGGGCCGACGGCGGAAGCACGCTGGTGCCGATGCTGGTCTGGGGCCTGGTGCTCGTCGTCGCGGGGATGCTCGGCGTCATCCTGTTCGTGCAGGTCACCTGACCCGCGCGAACGCGGCCTCAAGCACGGCGCCGGCGGGAATGCCGCCGGGCAGCACCCGCTCCACGATCTCTCCCGCGACCGGACGGATGCGCGTGCGAAGACCGGGCGGGGCCGCGATACCGGTGAGCGCGGCGGCGGCCGTCCTCCCCGCCTCGGCGGTTTGTTCCCGCATCCGGTCGAGCGATCCGTCCGCGTCGAGCGGAGCAAGCACACGCTCCGCCACGTCGAGCGCGTGGGGCCAGTACGACAGGTGCAGGAAAAGGCTCGCCACCGTGCGGCTGTCGGGCGAGGGATCGAAGTAGCGCCCGAGGCGGCGCGCCTGTGCCTGCAACGCGGGATCGAGTTCGCCCAGCGCCGGCAGCGGAGGCAGCACAACCGCTCCCGGCACGTCGTCATCGTCCGGCCCGCCCGGCTTGTCCCCGGGCGTCAGGGGCGCAGGGTCATGGCCCTCCCCCATGCCGAGCAGCGCCGCGAAGGCGACGAAATTGCGGGCATTGTTCTGGTTGTAGGTCGCGAGCAACGCACGGATCGACCGCAGATCACGTCCGCTCAATGGCCCCGCGGTCAGACCGGAAACCGCGACAGGCGCCGGTCCGGCGGCAGCGGCGCGCACCAGACGCGCGCCCTCCGCGATCCGCCCGTCGAGATAGGCTGGCCGGATCCGCTCCCACGCCTCGTCCAGCACGTCCGTTCCCAGCGCGGCAAGGCGCCGGAAGATCAGGTTCACCACCTGCGTGTCCAGCGTCGCCCGGATATCGGCATAGGTCCGCCGCACTTCGGCGGGCGCGGCCGCATCGTCGGGAATCTGGGGAACGCTCATGGATGATCTCGCCACGTTGAGGTCTGGCCGATGGCAGAACGGCTACGGCACACGGTGTGCTCCGCGCCAAGGCGCGATCATGGAAGGCGGAAAGCGACACGTCAAAGTGCCGACAGCGATGTGCCGTGCCATGGGCCGCCGGTCTGCATTGATCGAGCCGGGACCCTGAATTTCTTGGCTCGGCAGAGCGATGGGAGTATTGAAGCCACCCCGGCCGCACGTGACGCGCGGCGGGCGGTGTCCTTCGGACGAGGAATGGGCATGACCTTCGGCATCGTCACGCTCGCCATGGGGTACATGCTGGGCATCCTCGGCATCGCCATGGTCGTGCCGGCCCTGGTCGATCTGGCCTGGGGCAGCCCGGACTGGAAGACGTTCGCGGTCTCCGCCCTGTTCACGCTGTTCGCGGCCGGAACGCTGATCCTCGCATCGCGCGGCTCGTCGACACGCATGTCGCTGCGGCAGGGCTTCATCCTGACGGTCGTGTCCTGGCTGACGGCAAGCGCCTTCGCCGCCCTCCCCTTCCTGTTCTCCGGCCTTCGGATCGACTTTGCGGATTCCTTTTTCGAGGCGATCTCGGGCCTGACCACGACGGGTTCGACGATCCTCAGCGGGCTGGACGACATGCCGCCCGGCCTGCTGGTCTGGCGGTCGATGCTGCAATGGGTCGGCGGCATCGGCATCATCGTCATGGGCATCGTCATGCTGCCTTTCCTGCGGATCGGGGGCATGCAGCTCTTCCGGCTCGAAAGCTCGGACAGATCGTCGGAGAAAATCCTGCCGCGCCCCGGACAGCTCGCGGCCTGGATCGGCGGCATCTACCTGGCGCTCACGCTCGGCTGCACGCTCCTGTTCTACGTCTTCGGGATGAGCGGGTTCGACGCGATCAACCATGCGATGACCACGGTCTCCACCGGCGGATACTCGACCCACGACGCCTCGCTCGGCCATTTCGCCAGCCCCGCGATCTTCTGGAGCGCCACGGTCTTCATGGTCCTCGGCGCGCTGCCGTTCGGCGTCTACATCGTCACGGTGAGGCGCAACGCCATGGCATTGCTGCGCGACACCCAGGTCAGAGGCTTTATCGCCCTGCTCGCAGCCGTTTGGGCCGTACTGACGCTCTGGCGCGTCGCGACCAGCGGCGAGGACTGGTTCGCGGCGCTGACCGCGGTGGCCGTCAATACCACCTCGGTCATCACGACCACCGGCTTCGCCACGGAGGATTACACGCTCTGGGGTGCGGCGGCGGTCGGCAGCTTCTTCATGCTGACCTTCCTCGGCGGCTGCGCCGGCTCGACGAGCGGCGGCTTCAAGACCTACCGACTGCAGATCGCCTTCGCCATGCTCGCTCAGACATTGCGCAGCACCCTGACGCCGCACGGCGTCTTCCCGACCCGCTATGGCGGCCGAAAGGTCGAGGAGGACGTGCGCGAGTCGGTCGCGGGCTTCGCGATGCTCTATGCGCTGACGATTGCCGCGCTGGCGCTTGTGCTCTCGTTCATCGGCCTCGATTTCGCCACGGCGGTATCCGGCGCACTCACGGCGGTGGCGAATGTCGGCCCGGGCGTGGGCACCGAGATCGGCCCCGCCGGAAACTTCGCGGCCCTGCCCGACAGCGCGAAATGGGCGCTCTCGATCGGCATGCTGATGGGACGGCTGGAGATCGTGACCGTGCTCGTCCTTCTCGCGCCGGAAAGCTGGCGCGGCTGAGCGCGCACATCCGGCCGCAAGTCCCCCCGGCCGGGCAGGCGCCATGGCGCGGCTTGGCGCGCCCGGCAATTTCCGTATCATGTGGCGCAGACCGCGTTCCCGGCCGGCTCTTCGGGGACCTGCCGCGCCGCGCCGGGCCGATCCGGATGCAGCGGCATCCCATATCCGGCACAAGGAGCTGACCCCATGCTGACCGGAATCCAAGCCTGCGTCTTCGACGCTTATGGCACGCTCTTCGACTTTGCGGCGGCCGCGGCGGGATGCGCCGACGCGTTGGGCGACAAGGCCGGGCCGCTGACCGCACTGTGGCGCGACAAGCAGTTGCAGTATTCGTGGCTGCGGGGGCTTCAGGGCGCCTATGCGCCGTTCTGGCAGGTAACGGGCGATGCGCTCGACCACGCGCTCGAAACCCTCGGCCTGCCGCAGGACGGACCGCTGCGCGACCGCCTGATGGACCTCTATTGGACGCTCGGCGCCTTCCCGGAGGTGCCGGAAGTGCTGCGCACCCTGCGCGAGGCGGGGTATGCCACCGCGATCCTGTCGAACGGATCGCCCGACATGCTGCGCGCGGCGGTGGACGGCGCGGGGATCGGCGGCCTGCTGGACGCGGTGCTTTCCGTCGACGAGGTCAAGACCTTCAAGCCCGACCCCCGCGTCTACCGGCTGGCCGTGGAGCGCCTCGGCGTGCCAGCGCACGCGATCGCCTTCCAGTCCTCGAACAGCTGGGACGCCCATGCGGCATCGGCCTTCGGCATGAAGGTCGTGTGGTGCAACCGCTATGGCCAGCGGCGCGAGCGGCTGCCCGGACAACCGGACCACGAGATCCGCACGCTCGCCGATCTGCCCGCGCTGCTGGGAACCGCCTGAGCAAACGACCCCTCGCAAATCGGACCCACACGCTCCAGAATGAAGGCCATGACCGACACTGCCCTGCCCCAACGCACCGTCTGGCCCCGCCTCTACGGGACCGCGGCCCGGATCGGCATGATCGTACCGCCGAGCAACACCACCAACGAGTCCGAGACGGCGGCCTTCGCGCCTCCGGGCGTCACGGTGCACACGACCCGGATGCGCCTGCATCTCGACGCCGGCAAGCCGGGGTTCGAGGAAGAAGTCTATGCCGATCTCGATGCGGCGGTGGATCTGCTCGCGCCGCTCGAACCGACGGTCGTTGTCTATGCCTGCACGGCGGGCTCCATGCTGCTGCCGCGCGCTGACGTGATTGCGCGGATGGAGCGGCGCGCCGGATGCCCCGCGATCACGACATCCGGTGCGATCCAGGATGCGCTGAGCGCCCTAGGCGTCACCCGGGTCGCCGTCGCTACGCCCTATGAGGAGCCGCTGAACGCACACGAGCGGCACTGGTTCGAGGATCAGGGCATCGGTGTCACGGCGATCGGCGGGCTCGACATCTGCGTGACGACCCGCGAGGTGCGCAACCTCTGCCGCGTGCCCGAGGACGTGCTCGAGAACCTCGCGGCCGACGTCCTCGCGCGGGGCGGCGCGCCCGAGGCTCTGCAGCTTTCCTGCACGGACCTGCCGACCTTCCACTTGATCGAGCGGTTCGAGAACCGCTTCGGACTGCCGGTCGTCAGCTCGAACCAGGCGACGTTCTGGGCAGCGCTGCGCGCGTCTGGCGTCAATGACCCCGTCACGGGACTCGGCCGCCTGCTGACCATCTAGCGCGGGTTCCGCACGGACGGGGCGCGGCGGCGCGCAAACCGCGTCCCGGGAACCGAGCGCGCCCGCCTGCGTTGCCCCGGGAAGCGGTCCGCAGCGGCAGGAGGCAGCGGAAAGCGGCATGATCGAGCCGTTTCTCGATACACTGGGCGAAGCGACGCGCACGGCGTTGGGTTTCTTCTGGAAGTCTGGCTGGGCGTTCGTGTTCGGCTACGTGATCAGCGCCATGATCCAGGCGTTCGTTCCGAAAGCGCGCCTGACGCGGTTCATGGGCGGCGCGGACGCGCGATCCGTGGCGCTCGCCACCGTGTTCGGCGCGGCGAGTTCGTCCTGTTCCTTCGCAGCCCTCGCCGCCGCGCGCGCCCTGATCCTGAAAGGCGCGCATTTCGTGGCCGCCGTCGCCTTCATGTTCGCCTCGACCAATCTGGTGGTCGAGCTGGGCATCCTGATCCTGATCTTTCTCGGCTGGCAGTTCCTGGCGGCAGAGATCGTCGGCGGGCTTCTGCTCATCGCGATCTCGAGCCTGATCATCCGCGCGACCTATCCCGGGCACTGGCTCGACCGCGCGCGCGAAAAGGTGGAGGCCGAGGCGGACGGCGAGGACGAGGACTTCGACTGGCGCAAGCGGATCGCCTCGCTCGACGGCTGGGCGCGCGTCGGCGCGAATTTCGCCCACGACTGGGAGATGGTGTGGAAGGAGATCCTGATCGGTTTCACCATCGCCGGCTTCGTGGCGACGCTGGTGCCCGCCGCGGTGTGGGAGGCGATCTTCCTCAACGATGTCGGGGCAGAGGTGCCGGGCTGGCTGGTCGCACTCGAGAATGCCATGGTCGCCCCCTTCGTGGCGGCCGCGACGTTCATCGGTTCGATGGGCAACATCCCGCTGGCGACCGTCCTGAACGCCAATGGCGTGCTGTTCGCGGGCATCATGGGCTTCATCTATTCGGACCTGATGGTCCCGCCCCTGGTCGCGGTCAACGCGAAGTACTACGGCTGGCGGACGGCGCTCTACATCGCGGGCGTGATGTATGTCTCCATCGTCGCGACCGCGCTGATCCTGACCGGGGCGTTCACGCTCCTCGGCATCGTGCCGGAAAGCGGCAAGGCGGTCTCCGAGGTCGTGCGCTTCCAGATCGACTACACCTTCTGGCTCAACCTCGCCGCCATCGCCCTGACGGGCGCAATGCTCTGGCTGCTGCGCAGGCACCGGCGGGCGCACGGATCCCATCATCACCAGATGGAGGGTGACGGGCCGCTGAAGCGCGCGGCGGCAAAACTGGCGATCGCCGTGCTGGCTGCCGGGTCGGCTGCCTGGGCGCTGATCTGAGACGGTCTGGGCAGATGCCGAAGCGGGGCGCGAGACAGGCCGTTTCTCATCCTGCAGGTCGCCTGGACCGCACTCCAGACAAACGGATGCGGCGGCGCTCACCTCCAGCTCGCGCCGCCGCCCACCAAAAACCACGTGCGTCAGTGGATCTTGGAGATCTTGGTCCCGTCCAGGCTGATGCCGCCCATCAGGCCCTTTGCGCCGAAGACGACCCCGATGACCGGCTGCTTGATGGTATCGGTGTTCAGCTTGCCGCTCGCGCCCTGGTCGATCAGCGTCACCGATGCGTCGACACCGGCCTGCCAACCGTCCACATCGCGAAACTCCTTCAGCGCCTTCTCGGTCATGAAGATGATGAGCTGGCTGCGCGACTGCAGCCCGGCCTGAAAGCCGATCGAGGCGGATGCGGAGTTGTAATAGCCGGCAGTCTTCCCGCCGACGACCAGCGCGCCTTCGCCGTACTCGCCGCCGACGATGAAGCCGCCCTTTGTGATGTGAGGAAAGACGAGGGTGCCGGCGGCCTTTGCGACCAGATCGCGGCCGCCGGGGAACTCCTTGTAGAACTTGTGCAGCGTGTCCTTGACGCCCGCGTCGATCTCGGCCTTGGACTTGAGCTCGGCAAACGCGCCGCCGGGCGCGAAGATGCCGGCCGAGATGGCGACAAAGAGCGCCAGCGCGATCGTGCGGGCTGCGAACCATGTCTTCTGCATTTCTGGTGATCCTTCCTTGTCCGTGACTTCAGAACGCGTTGTGCCGCTGCGTTGCCGGGACCGGTGTGCGCGTGCGCCGGTCCTGTCCGGCCCCCGCCCCCGTACTCCTCGTTTCGAGCCTCCACTGCGCTCCAGCGAGAGGCCCGGCCGGGTATCCGTGCAGATGTCGCGGCTGACACGTCTTGGTCAGCCGGCATGCCGCCGACCCAAAGACTTTCTCCAAGCCAGGGATCGCGATCTGCTTTCATGAAGATTTCACTATTCCCATCAAATTGACCAGACTCAATTTCGCGCAATGGTGGTATTCGCAGCGAGCTTTCGAGGCATGAACCTGCTGCCGGAAGCATCTCCGCCTTGAAAGGCGCGCACTGTCTTCCCGCGCTCCCGGGAGGTGATGCGGATGCAAGGAAAAACGCAAATATTCTCATAATTTCCGTCTACTACCTCCTTTTCCCGGCCCCCCGAAGCGGGTTGAACGCAAGGCCGCAGCGGCGCTCGAAGCGGGCCGCAGATTCGCGGGGCCAGGCGGTTGGGACACACGTGGAAGGAAGAATGAGACTCTGGAACAAAGACAACGATAAGTTGCATCTCTAGTATCCGTGCGAGAGAGGCCCGGAGCGAGACGTTCCGGTCCCAACGGCCGTGCGGGAGAGGCTGATGCGTTGGAAATCGTCCGTAGTTTGCATTGTGGTGACGCTGGTTCTTGGAATCGGCGCCCCGAAACAGGTTCTTGCGATGAGCGATGCGGAGCGGGCGGCGGCCGCGGCGGCAATCGTCGGCCTGGCCGCTGGCGCCGCGGTTGCGACCCATCACGAACATGAGCGCGCGCGCGACCAGAACCGGTACAGCAACAGCTACCGGTACCGCGACCGCGACTATCGCGACCTCCGCTACGAGAACCATTACCGCGTCAACAGCGACACGATCTGCTATCCGCGCCTCAGGGAGTGCTACTGGAAGGGCCGGTATTCTCCCAAGTACACCCACAGTCAGTTCGGCTACCGGTAAGGGGGCACCGCCATGAAGACGCTGATTATTGGTGCAGCCGCCGTTGCCGCGTGCTGGAGCGTTTCGGCAAGCGCCGGGATGCCGGAGAAGGCGCCCGAGGGCCACCAGGTCGTCACCGAGATGGACATGCACGTCACCGCGGTGGCGGACGAGTTTCTGAGCAAGGTGTTCGACG